>NZ_BAABKN010000001.1:0-45658 GCF_039543845.1 Nocardioides endophyticus
CGCAGCCACGATATTCGCGATCATCACCTGGCTACGCACATAAGGGAGACACGGCCTAGCTGGCACCGTCAGCGTCGCGTTCTTGGTATGCGCGTGGAGAGAGTCCGTGGAAGCGGGAGAAGGCGGAGCTGAACGTCGGCAGGTGGGCGTAGCCGACGCGGCGGGCGACGGCGCTGGGCTTGGCGCCGGCGACGAGCAGGTCTCGCGCGACACGCATCCGGGCCGCATAACGCCAGCGGGCGAAGGTCATGTCCGTCTCGTCGCGGAAGGCACGGTGGACCTCGGAGGACACGTCGAGCGCAGGCGATCTGCCGGAGGTGCCGATGGTGCGCAGGTAGTCCATGGCCACCGCGCGCGCACGCGGATCGGTGGGCATCGGCACCGACAGCGCGCGCCGGGCGGCGACCTGGTCGGCGAACAGGCCGAGGATGTGTCGGGGATCGTGATCGGCGGGGCGGAGCCCGGATCGGGCGCTGATGGAGCAGGACATCAGGTAGTGGTCCCAGGCGGGCGAGAACCGGACCTGCAGCGGCTCGGTTAGGGTGAGGTCGGCGGTGCTGGCGTCGCCGAGCGGCAGCGAGACGGAGTTCTCGCGCAGGGCGGTGACGTGATCGGCGCCGGCCGGGATCCAGGTCGCGACGCCTCGCTCCCGTTCGTACCGCCGCCCGCCGACGTCGAGGTATCCGCTGCCGCGGTACACCCAGGTCAGCACGTGGAACTCATTGCTGTGTGGGGGCGTGAGGGTTGCGGGGAGCAGGTCCGGCGCGGCGCGGGCGACGCCCGGGCCCACCATGCTGACCATCGCGTCGGTCTGCCGGGCCGCTATCGCCCGCTGGCCGAGCGTGGACGGGTCACCGGTGGCAACCCGGCGCGGGATCTCCTTGGCGAACTCGCGTGGCGTCTGCCCGAATCGTTGCTTGAACGCACGGGTCAGGCCGTTGCGGCTCACGAAGCCGACCCGGGTGGCTACCTGGTCTACGTCGTAGCCAGCCGCCAGGAGCTCGACGGACGCGCTGAGCCGGCAGCCGAGTCGCCACTGCTCGAAGGTGAGGCCGGTGTCGGCGACGAAGGCCCGGCGCAGGCTGCGCGCACTGCACAGCACGCGGGTGCCCCACTGCTCGACGGTGAGGCCAAGGGCAGGGTCGCGCAGCAGCTCCTCGGCCACTGTTCGGGCGCCGCGGGCATTTGGCACCGGAGGCGGCGAGAGGGTCGTCGCGGGGTCGGCCTCGTGGTGGAGCCTCCGCGCGGGCCGCAGAAGGTCGGCGATCGCGCCCTCGGGGTAGCCGTGCGCGCTGTACGGGGTGACCTGGAGGTTGAAGTGCTGGATCAGCCAGTCCTGCCAGTCATCGGGGACCGCGAACCCGGTCGGTGTGCCCGGTGCGCCCGAGCCGATGGCGGCCTGTGGTGAGAGCGGGAACGCGACGGTGTCCGGCTCGGTGGTGATCACGCGGTTGTCCCAGCCTTCGGCCGGGATCCAGATCCCCTGCCCGCGGTCGAGCCGGTAAGGCGCGGCGTCGTCGAGGTGGATGTGGGCGGTGCCGGTGCGCACCCAGATCAGCAGGGGGCGGACGGGTTCGTTGGCTGAGTCCAACCGTGCTCGCGGAATCGGCGGCGGATCGCTCGCGCCCGAAGCGAACAGTGAAGGCTGCGTCACATCCTAACTATACGGCAGCCTGCGCACACCATCTTAGGTGAGGGTTGCCTAACCTTAGCAGCGGCCCTCCCGCCGATGGTGGCGCGCGGCCTGAGCACCCTCGAAACGATCCGAAAGGGGCTGCGTCCAGCATGCCGAAGACCTCACGCCGGCTCACCGTGCACCCGATGACCCTGCGGGAGGTCGAGGTTGTGCGGGTCATGGACCTGACGCCGGGGCTGCGGCGCGTCACCCTGGCCGGTGAGCAGCTGCGTGCGTTCACCTCGGCGAACGGCTTTCCGCAGCCGTCATTCGAGTCGCCGGGCTTCGACGACGACATCGCGCTCTACTTCCCGTACCCGGGTCAGAGCGAGCCGGTGCTGCCGGTGCAGCAGGAGAGCGGTCTGAGCACGCCTCGGGACCCGCGGCCGCTGTCGCGGGAGTACACCGTCCGCCGCTGGAATCCCGAGGCCGGCGAGCTGGACGTCGACTTCGTCAAGCACGGCATCGGCGTCGGTACGACCTGGGCCCACCGCGCCCAGCCCGGCGACCGCATCCACTTCACCGGTCCGACCAGCTCGAAGGCGTTCCCCGCGGGAGCGGACTGGCTGCTCGCGGCCGGCGACGACACCACGATCCCCGCGATCGGTCGCCTGCTCGACGAGATGCCCCTCGACGCTCGGGCGCAAGTGTTCATCGAGGTCGCCGAGGACGCCCACCGGCTGGAGTTGCGTGACCTCCCCGGTGTGGAGGTGACCTGGCTGGTGCGCGACGGCGCCGAGGCAGGTACGACGACTCAGCTCGTCGACGCCGTCCGGAGTGCCACCTGGTGGGAGGGCCGGCCGTTCGCATGGGTAGCGGGAGAGCGGACCGCCGTGCGAGACCTGCGCCGCCACCTCGTCGAGGACCGCGCCATGCCGAAGCAGAACATCGAGTTCATCGGGTACTGGCGCCGTGGCGAGGTCGTCGCACTGGAGACCGACGAGGCGGTGCCCGATCCCGAGAAGTCGATCACCCCGTTCGACAGGCTCCATGAGCTGACCGAGCTGATCGCGCCGATCGCGATCCGCACTGCTGTCGAGCTGGATGTCCCCGAGCTGATCTCCCGCGGCGTGGCGGGCGTTGCGGACCTGGCCGCCCGGGCCGGCGCCGACGAGCGGGCGATGGGCAAGTTGCTGCGCTACCTGCACGCTCTGGACGTCCTAACCGAGACCGAGCCGGGCCACTACGGCCTAGCGCCGATGGGCGAGGTCCTGACCGTCGAGTTCATGGCCGACTACCTGAACCCCGCCGGCGCGCTGGGCCGGGAGATGCTCGGCATCCACGGGCTCACCGAGTCGATCCGCACCGGCCGGGCGTCGTACTCCTCCGTCACGGGCCTGACCTACGCCGACGCGCGGGCCGAGCAGGACTACGAGGACCGCCACCTGGAGCGCATCGCAGAGTTCGCGCCCGCACTGGCGGTGCCGCTCGCTGGCTCGGACCTCTTCAACGGCGTCGAGCACCTGGTGATCCACTCCGACGGCGCGGGCGCCCTGGCCGGCGAGCTCGTCGCCGTCCACGAGGACCTCCGGGTGACCATCTGCGCCCTGCCCGCCCATGCCGACTGGCTGCGCCGCGACCTGCCCGCCACCATCGGCGACGAGCAGCAGCGTGCGCGGGTGAGCGTCGTCGAGCAGTCCGTCTTCGAGCCCGGCCCGGCCGCCGACGCGGTGCTCGTCAGCCGCGCGCTCAAGCCGCTGGCCGACGCCGACGCCGCCCACGCGCTGCGCCGAGCCGGCGAGAGCCTCCTGCCCGGCGGCCGGGTGCTGCTGATCGAGGAGGTCTTCGACACCGACGACCTCGAAGAGCACGACGGCGAGGCCGACCTGCTCGCCCTCACCGTCCACGGCTCCGGGCTGCGCACCCTTGCCGAGCTGGACGCCGTCATCGCGCGGGCCGGGCTCGCCCGGAGCGCGACGCACACCGTCGGCTGGGGTACCTCGGTCCACGAGCTCGTGCCTGCCCACACCCACTGACCCCCTCCCCACCCGAGAAGAAGAAGGACACATCCATGACCACGACACCCCTGAGGCGACGCGGCTCGGCCGCGGCCGCCGTACTCCTGGGCGCCGCGCTCGTCCTCAGCGCCTGCGGCAGCGAGGACGACGGCGCCGACAAGACCGGCGAGACGCACAGCATCAAGGTCGACAACGGCACGATCGAGGTACCCGTCGACCCCCAGCGGGTGGTCACGATCGGCGGCACGGCCCAGCCGTTCGTCGACCTCGGCGGCAAGCCGGTCGGCGTCACCCCCTACTACCAGCCCGAGGCGCTGCCCGACGACCAGAAGGCCACCTTCGACGCCGCCACGGACATCGGCAACGAAGAGATCGACATTGAGAAGGTCGCCAGCCTGGAGCCGGACCTCATCCTGGTCCAGAGCGACGACGCCGGGTTCGAGAAGATCCAGAAGCAGCTGGAGGCGATCGCCCCGACGGTCTTCTGGGGACTCGACACCGAGTGGAAGACCATGGCCGGCGCGATCGCGGAGGCCGGCAACGTGACCGAGGGCCTGACCGAGCAGAAGGCGGAGTTCGAGGAGCGGGTCAGCGGGATCCAGGAGAAGTACCGCGAGCTGATCGATAGCACGTCGTTCGTGAACGTGGCTCGTTGGGACAACGCCGATCCCGGGACGTTCTCCGTCGCGGATATTGGTTGCGTCGAGGTCGCCACGGATGACGTCGGCATGAACTTCGCCAAGGCGGCCGAGGGCGAGGACCCGCTGGGCTGGGCCTCCCTGCCGTTCGAGCAGATCGCCGACCTGGCCAAGTACGACGTGATCACCTACGACGTCGACGCCGAGGGCCAGCCGAAGGAGCCCTTCGAGCCGGTCGTCGAGACCAACACCTGGAAGGCACTGCCGGCCGTGAAGTCCGGTCGCGCGCTGGGGGTCTTCTGCCCCGGCAACGGCTCCTACGGGCAGGTCAACCGCTACCTCGAGTCCCTCGACGCCGCGCTGGCCACCCTCCCGGCTGAGGAGTGACGGCCCTCGCCCTGCGGAACGACGGTCCGGGCACCGTGACGGTGCCCGGACCGCGTCGTCGCCTGCTCGGTCTGGTCATCGCGCTGGTGGTGCTGGCGGTCCTGCTGGTGCTGAGCGTGATGATCGGGTCGACGGCGATCGCACCCACGGTGATCTGGGACGCGCTGTTCCACCCGTCGGCCGACATCGACCAGTTCGCGATCCGTGACTACCGGCTGCCCCGCACCGTCGTCGGCGTCGTGGTGGGCGCCGCGCTCGGGCTCTCCGGTGCGTTGATCCAGGCGCTGACCCGCAACCCGCTGGCCGAGCCGGGCATCCTCGGCGTCCATGCGGGTGCCTCGTTCGCCGTGACCGTCGCCGTGGGACTGCTCGGGATCCGCGACATCGGTGGCTACATGTGGTTTGCCTTCGCCGGGGCGCTGGTCGTCACGGTCCTGGTACTCGGCCTGGGATCGACCAGACGAGGCCAGTCGCCGGTGGTCCTGGTCCTCGCCGGGGTCTGCGTCGGCGCCGTCCTCGGCGGCGCCAGGGACGCGCTCCAGCTGACCGACCCGCACGCCTTCGACACGCTGCGGTCCTGGAACGCCGGGTCGATCCTCGGGCGTTCCCTGGATGTCGTCTGGCCGATCCTGCCGTTCTTCGCGGTGGCGGTCGTGCTGGCCTTCGCCGTGTCGGGCTCGCTCAACGCCATGGCCCTGGGCGACGAGTTGGCGGTCGCGCAGGGCGTGCGGCTGGTACGCACCCGCGTCCTCGCGGTGATCGCGCTCACCCTGCTCGCCGGGGGCGCCACCGCGATCGCCGGACCGATCATCTTCGTCGGACTCATGGTCCCGCACGTCGCGCGCTGGGTCGTCGGTCCGGACCAGCGCTGGATCTTCGCCTACAGTCTGCTGCTGGCCCCGATCCTGCTGCTGGGCTCCGACATCCTCGGGCGCGTCGTCATGCACCCGGGAGAGATCCCCGTGGGCATCGTCACCGCCTTCGTCGGAGCCCCTGTTCTCGTCGCGCTGGTGCGGCGGAGGAAGGCGAGCGGGCTGTGAGTGCAGAGGTGCCCGTGGAGCGGGTGGGCTTCGGGCGTCCGGTGCTGGTGCTCCGGAGCCGCCGGATCGCCGTACGCCTCACCTGGCGCTCGGTCGTCGTCTGCGCCGTCCTCGCGCTGCTGGCTGCAGGCATGGCGGTGCTCGCGCTGATGACCGGCTCCTACCAGCTCAGCCCGGGACAGGTCGTCTCCGCGCTGCGCGGCAGCGAGACCGGGATCATCCGCGACATCGTGGTCGAGTGGAGACTGCCCCGGGTGGTGGCGGCGCTGGTGTTCGGTGCCGCGCTGGGGGTGAGCGGGGCGATCCTCCAGTCGCTGGTGCGCAACCCGCTCGCCGACCCCAGCATCATCGGGTTCTCCCAAGGCTCCTACACAGGGGCCCTGGTCGTGATCCTGGTCGTCAACGGCAGCTATGTGCAGCTGGTCTGCGGGGCGCTCGTGGGTGGGATGGCCACGGCCCTCGCCGTGTACGTGCTCGCCTACCGCAACGGCGTCCAGGGGTTCCGGCTGATCGTGGTCGGTATCGGCGTCTCGGCGATGCTCTCCTCGGTGAACACATGGCTGATCCTCAAGGCCGAGCTGGACCAGGCGCTGTCCGCCGCGGCGTGGGGCGCCGGATCGCTCAACGGAGTCTCGTGGGGCCGCGTCGTCGTCGGTGGGGCCTGCATCGCGGCACTCGTGCTGCTGGCGGGCATCCTGAGCCGGCCGATGCGGCAGATGGAGTTGGGTGACGACGCGGCCGCCTCCCAGGGTGTGCGGGTCTCGCCTGCACGCCTCGGCCTGATCGTGGTGGCTGTGGCGCTGACCGCGACCGTCACCGCGGCGGCCGGTCCGATCGCGTTCATCTCCCTAGTCGCCCCGCAGATCGGACGGCGGCTCGCCCGCACCGCCGGGATCACCCTCGCGCCCGCCGCCCTCGTCGGCGCGCTGCTGTGCCTGGCGTCGGATTACGTCGCCCAGCACGTCGCCCCCACTCCGCTGCCGGTCGGCATGATCACCGTGATGCTCGGCGGCGGCTACCTCGGATACCTGCTGTTCACCGAAGCCAGGAGACGCCTGTGAGCACGACCCCGACCGACATCACGACCGGCAGCGCACGCCTGCGGGTGGAGGCGGCGACGATCGGCTACGACAAGCGGATCATCTCCGAGGGCCTCTCGGTGGCGATCCCTGACGAGTCGTTCACGGTCATCGTCGGCCCGAACGCCTGCGGCAAATCCACCCTGCTGCGCGGCCTGTCCCGGCTGCTGAAGCCATCGGTCGGGCAGGTCGTCCTCGACGGCGCCGACATCAGCTCCTTCAAGACCAAGGAGGTGGCCCGCCGGGTCGGCCTGCTGCCGCAGACGTCGATCGCTCCCGACGGGATCACCGTGGCCGACCTGGTCGCCCGGGGCCGGTACCCGCATCAGGGGTTCATGCGGCAGTGGAGCGAGACTGACGAGCAGGCCGTGCTCCGGGCGATGCGCCAGACCGGGGTCACCGAGCTGTCCGGTCGCCTGGTGGACGAGCTGTCCGGCGGTCAGCGCCAGCGGGTGTGGGTGGCGATGGCGCTCGCGCAGCACAGCGACATCCTGCTGCTGGACGAGCCGACCACCTTCCTCGACATCGCCCACCAGATCGAGCTGCTGGAGCTCTTCACCGACCTGCACCACATCGGCCACACCCTGGTCGCCGTCCTGCACGACCTGAACCACGCCGCCCGCTACGGCACGCACCTGATCGCCATGAAGGACGGTCAGGTCGTCGCCGAGGGCAACCCAGGCAACGTCGTCACTGCCGAGCTGGTCGAGGAGGTGTTCGGCCTGCCCTGCCTCGTCGTACCCGACCCGGTGGTCGGTACCCCGCAGGTCGTGCCGCTCGGCCGCACCCGGCAGGAGCAGAGGGCGTGACCGGTGCCGAGACGCCGGCGCTGCTCAGGCGGCTCGCGGAGAGCGGCGGCCCGCTCGTCGAGCGGGTCTCCGCGGACGAGGTCGATGTGACCTTCGTAGACGAGCCCGGCGCCGGCACGACGGTCCGCCTCTCGGTGGTCATCGGTCCCGTCATCGGCCGCAACACGATCGACACGGAGTTCACCCCGGTGGCAGGGACGCCCCTGCACGCGCTCACGCTGCGAATGCGCTCCGACCTGCGCTTCTCCTACGTCTTCACGCGCCGTGGGCCAACAGGCGAGGAGGAACAGGTGCCGGACCCGTTCAATCCGCCACCGCCGTTCTCCGAGTACCCGGAGGCGAGGTTCTCCGGCTCGTCGGTCGCAGTCCTGCCCGATGCGGCGCCGCTGCCCTGGCTCGACCGGGCCGAGGCACTGCCCTCCCCGGCGATGGAGCCGGCCGTGCTGACGAGCGAGATCCTGGGCAACGAGCGCCGCGTCTGGGTCTCGATGCCGCCGGGCGACCTCTCGGACGAGAGCGCACTGCCCTTCGTGATCCAGCTGGACGGTACGCCGCACCACAGCGCGCCGAGCGTTCGTGACGCCCTGGTCCGGGCGGGACTGCTCCGGCCCTGTGCGGTGGTCCTCGTCGACCAGCTCGGGATGCAGCGCTACCAGGAGCTGCTCTGCGACCCAGCGTTCTCGCGGATGCTGGCCGACGAGCTGCTGCCCTGGCTCCGCGAGCGACTGAGCCTTCAGGGCGTGGCGCTCTCGCAGGACCCCGCCGACGTGGCGCTGGCCGGCGAGAGCTACGGCGGCCTGTGCGCCGCGTGGACGGCGCTCCACCACCCGACGGCGTTCGGCAACGCCATCCTCCAGTCCCCGTCCTGCGGCTACCACCCCGACCTCACCTGGGGCACCGGGGCGGGCGAGCTGCTGCGCCGCATTCCCGTGCCGACGCTGTTCGCCGACCTCCTGGCCGCGGAGCCCGCGCCGATCCGCCTCTTCCACGATGCCGGCGAACTGGAGGGCTCGACCACGCACAGCCGCTGGCTGGATCAGGTGCTCACCGCGAAGGGCTACGACACCAGCTACACAGAGTTCGCCGGCGGACATGACTACGCATGGTGGCGCGGACTCTTCGCCGATGCCCTGCTCTGGTGCTTCCCGCTCCCGGCGGAGCCTGACGCCGCGCAACGCGGATACGAGCGATCGTGACCCGTGCCGACCCCGCCGGGTTGGGCCGGGGCCGGCTGACCCGGTGGCTTCCGGTGCTCGGACAGGGTACCGCCGCGCCGCCCGTTCTCCCACCGTTCGAGGTCGGGATGCGCGAGCGCCCCGGCCGGTTCGTGATGCGGGTGATCCTCTCGGCGCCGCGGCTCACGGTCCCTGCCCTACTGCTGGCGATCGTGTGGCAGGTCGGGGAGTCGGCGGTCCCGGTGGTGATGGGCCTCGCGATCGACCGGGCGCTGGCGACCGGCGACACCGGTCAGCTGGTGCTGTGGATCGGCGTGCTGATAGCCCTGTACGTCGCGCTGACGACGGCGGCCAGGCTCTCCTTGCGGCTGACTGCCTGCGCGAACCAGCTGGTGCAGCACCGGCTCCGTGGCACCCTCTCCACCGGCGTACTGCATCCGGTCGGCGGCACCGCCCATGCGCCGGACGGCGGCGTGGTCTCAGTGATGACGAACGACGTCACGCGCCTGTCCAACGCGGTAATCCTGATGATCATCCCGGTCGCGAGGATCACCGCCATCGGCTTCATCGCGGCATCGCTGCTGGCGACGCATTGGCTGCTCGGGCTCGTGGTGCTGCTCGGGGCACCGCTCGCGGTCTGGCTGATGGGAGTGCTCAGCGAGCGGCTCGCCCGGGACACCCGCGAATACCAGGAGCTGCTCGCCTCCACAGTCGGACGGGCCACCGACCTGGTCGCCGGCTATCGAGTGATCAAGGGAGTGCGCGCCGAGGCCGAGGCGACCAGCCGGTACCGGCAGGCAAGCCAGGAGACCCTTGCCGGCGCCCGGCGCAACGCCGGCCTGCTGGGGAGATTCCTCGTGAGCTCGGGCGTCGTCAGCGGCACGTTCGTCGCCGCGGTGATGGGGCTGGCGGCCTGGTTCGCCGTCGACGGACAGCTGAGCATCGGCGAGCTGATCGCCGCCGTCGGCCTCGCCCAGGCACTGCTGCCGCAGATCGAGGCGATCGCAAACCTGACCATCCCGAACCTCGCCAACGCCCACGCCTCAGCCGCGCGCTTCCTCGACGCGCTGCGCGATAACGCGGCATCCGCACCCGGACCGGAGGACGCGAACTGGGGGGAGGTCACCACGGTGCCGGTGTTGGACGTGGTGGTGCCGGACAGCGCCGGACCCGGCGTGACGGTCCGGATCGAGCCCGGCGAGCTCGTGGGCGTGCGCGCCGACGACCGGACCGCCGCCCGGGTCCTCGAGGCGCTGCTGGACCCGCGGGCCGGGGGAGGAGTCGAGGTACGCCTCGACGGGATCGCCGCGCGGCAGCTCTCCCCGGGCGACTACCGCTCCCGTGTCACCGTCGCCCCGCACCGTGCCACCCTGTTCAGCGGCACCCTCCGCGACAACCTCGCCGTGACCACGGGCGCGTCCGAGCGGGTGGACGCCGCGGTGCGTGCCGCCGCGTGCGACGACTTCGCGGCCGATCTCGACGCCCCCGTCGGCGAGGGCGGCAACCGGCTCTCCGGCGGCCAGCGCCAACGGGTCGCGCTCGCCCGCGCCCTGGCGAGCGACGCGCCGGTGCTCGTGCTGCACGACCCAACCACCGCGGTCGACTCGGTCACCGAGCACGCGATCGCGGGACGGCTCCGCGGTGTCCGGGCGGGCCGCTCGACGCTGCTGATCGTCTCGGCCCCAGCGCTGCTCAGCGCCTGCGACCGCGTCGTCGAGCTCCCTGACGACGTACCCCTGCCTACAAGGAGGACGCAGTGACCGGCACCTCCGCCGCGCCCGCGCACGCGACCTCCGATGCCGGGCTGCCGGTCGCGAGCGGGCGAGAGACGGTCAGGGAGGTGTGGCGACTCAGCCACGGGCATCGGCTCCGACTCGCCGTCACCGGAGCGCTGGGGATCGTCAGCACCGGCGTCGACCTAATCGCGCCGGCGGCGATCGGATTCCTCGTCGACCGCGTGCAGGAGGGGACCGCAGACCTCGCCACCGTGCTGACGGTCACGGCCGTCATGGCGCTCTCGGCGGTCCTCGGCGCTGCGGGCACCGCGCTGACGATCGTGCTCGCCACACGCGTTTACCACTCCGTCCTCGCCGCGCTGCGCGAGCAGCTCGTGGGTCGCGCGATGACGCTCCCGCAACATCTCGTCGAGCGGGCCGGCACCGGCGACCTGATCTCGCGGTCCAGCGACGACGTCACCGCCGTGGCCGACGCCGCCCCCGCCGTGATCCCGGTGCTCACCGTCACAACCTTCACCATCGTCGTGTCGCTGGGCGGGCTCGCGTCGCTGGAGTGGCCCTACGCGGTGGCCTTCGCGGTCGTGCTGCCGGTCTACGCGCTGGCCATGCGGTGGTACCTGCGGACCGGACCCGGCGTGTACCGCGCCGAGCGCACGGCGATGAGCGCGCGGGCGCAGCAGATCCTCGAGTCGCAGCGCGGCTACGCCACCGTGCTCGGCTTCGGGCTCGCCGAGCAGCGCGACCGGGCGGTGATGACGGCCTCCTGGTGCGTCGCAGTGCAGTCGCTGCGCGCCCGCACCGTGCAGAGCATGCTCAACGGCCGGCTCAACCTCGGGGAGTGCCTGAGCCTGGCGGCCGTCCTCGTCGTCGGCTTCGTCCTCATCGACCACGGCGCCTCGACCGTCGGCGGCGCCACCACCGCCATGCTGCTCGTGCTGCGTCTGCTAGGACCGGTCAACCAGCTGCTGTTCGTCATCGACACCCTCCAGTCTGCCCTCGCATCACTGAGCCGCATGATCGGGGTCGTCACGATTCCGCTCAGCTCATCGGATGTCCCAGCGCAGACCGCGGGCACCGCCGTACGGCTCGACGAGGTCTCGTTTCGGTACGGCCAGGGGCCACGGGTGCTCGACGACATCACCCTCGACATCTCGTCCGGTCAGCGTGTGGCCGTAGTTGGTGTGTCCGGGGCAGGCAAGACCACGCTTGCCGGCGTGGTCTCCGGTACCCACCTACCGGAGACTGGCATGGTGACTCGTCCCGCCCGAACCGCGATGATCACCCAGGAGGTCCACGTCTTCGCCGGCACCCTGCGCAGCAACCTCACCCTCGCCGCTCCCGGGGCCACCGAGAACGACATCCGCGCAGCGCTCGAAGCCACCGGCGCCGCCGAGATACTCGACCATGTTCCCGACCATCTGGACGCGGTGGTGGGTGTCGGCGGGCAGTTGCTCACCGACGCACAGGCGCAACAGCTCGCCCTCGCCCGTCTACTGCTGGCCGACGCCGACCTGGTGATCCTCGACGAAGCGACAGCTGAAGCCGGCTCAACCTACGCCGGACAGCTCGACCAGGCCGCCAATGCTGTTCTCTCCGGGCGCACTGCAATCGTCGTTGCGCACCGGCTCTCCCAAGCAGCAACCTGTGACCGGATCGTGGTGATGGAGCAAGGTCGGATCATCGAGACTGGAACCCACGACGAGCTGGTCGCTTCCGGTGGCGTGTATGCAAGGTTGTGGGCAGCATGGGAGGACGGTCTGTGACGACCGTGGTGAGAATCCTCTGAGTGATGGGGTTTGAGGAAGGATGGCGGGGTTCCGGACGTGAATGGGCCTTCGGCGAGATCTTCGGTGTGAACCGCCAAGAACACACCCAAGGAGAATCACCGATTGCCCTACCCCAGTCTGCACGTGTCCGAGCTGCTCGAGGCCTTCCGCGCCGGGGATGGCGTGCTCCTGGTCCGCGAATCGGTCCGGATCGTGATGCAGGAGCCGATCGAAGCCGACGCCACCGACCGCAACGGGTCGCGGCCGCGGTTGTTGGCCACCCAGGCCGGCGACCTGGAGCTGCGGATCCCCAAGCTCCGGAAGGGGTCGTTCTTTCCGGTCATCCTCGAGCCCCGCCGCCGCATCGACCAGGCGCTCTACGCGGTGGTGATGGAGGCCTACGTTCAGGGCGTCTCGACGCGGAGTGTCGATGACCTGGTCGAGGCCCTCGGGGGTCGGCTCGGGGTTCAGCAAGTCCGAGGTCTCGCGGATCTGCGAAGGTCTCGACGAGATGGTTGGGGCGTTCCGGCCCCGGACCCTTGGCCACCGCGAGCTTCCTACGTCTACCTCGATGCCACCTACGTCCACGTCCGTGCGGTCGGTAGCAACGGCAAGCCTGGCCAGGTCACTTCGATGGCGGTCGTGGTGGCCGCCGGGGTCGCCGCGAGGCTGATGCACCGTGAGGCCATCGAGATCAACGACGCGCTCATCCAGCGCATGGCTGCAGCGAAGGGGCTCTCGAGGCTGGCCAGACCGAATCCAGCGAGCGGATCCAGATGAAGTCCGTGACGAGTTCGTTGGCAGTGAGATGGGTGCCGTCGCCGTCGCCAAAGGCGCCCATACTCGCCACGTCGTTGAGGAGACCGTTGAACGTGTCGACAACTTCAACGGCAACGCGGCATCCGCGATGCAGTTGCGTGCCGACTCCAAGACCGTGCCGATGTACACCTGATCGCTCGGCGAAAGTACGAACTTGCGCAGCGCCACGGCCCGAACCATCCGATGCCACACATCCGACTCAGGTCTGGGCGGGCCACCGAAGTTGAACTACTTCTGGTGGACTGGGAAGCCTGCCCGGGCGCATCACGCCGCTGGCTGCGTGGGGGGCGACCTCTATCGCCGAGCCGCCCCGTCCGAAGTCGGATCGGCCGATCTACGAGCCACCGGTCCCCGTCTTGCGTCCGGCCAAAGCCACCCGCAGACCTACTCGCAGACACCCGAATCAGAAAGGTCAGCACCGCCGTATGAGCCTTGCTGGTGGAGTCACAGCGGCATGCCGTTCTCGAGGTAGGCCATGGCCTCGTCGATAGCGTCGAGGATCTCGGCTCCGTCGCGGGCGGCGCGAAAGAGCGCCACGAGGACGACCCCGGCCACCGCGCCGAGCCAGTGCTGCACGTCTTGGTCGTCGGACTCGCGGCCTGCTCGGCGCGCGATTACCGCAGTGAACTCAGGCAGGACCATGCTGAATCGTTCTGCCACCGCGGCACGTAGGTCGGGGACGTCGGCCATGAGGCGCATGCGCGTCAACTCGAGAGAACGTTCCTCGTCGCTCATGTCGGCGAAGACAGAGCGCAGGGCCGCCCGGGTTGCGGCCACCGGTGTCAGCTCCGTCGGCTGAGCGAGAATCGCGTCGAGAAGGACGGAGTCTGTGCGGTCGTAGAGCACAGTCTCTGGTTTGGTCGGGTAATACCGGAAGAACGTGCTGGGCGAGACGTTGGCGGCATCAGCGATCTGCTCCACCGTGGTCTGGTGATAGCCCTGCTCACGGTAGAGGTGCAGGGCACGGTCCTGTATCGCCTCGCGCGTCTGCTGCTTCTTCCGCTCCCGCAAGCTTGGTCGTGCTTTAGTCATGCTGGCCATCCTCCCCCGGGCCGCGCGTCACGCAGGACGCGCGGCCGAGCAACGAGCTCACGGCTGTGACGGAGATGGTTCAGTTACCAGCTCTGCCGCGGCCAGGGTGTGGTTCAGTCGCTCGCCCTCGACGTCCAGGTTGGGCAGAAGATGGTCGAGCCATCTCGGCAGCCACCAGGCGCGCTCGCCGACCAGGGTGAGCACGGCCGGGACGAGCGTCATTCGAACGATGAAGGCGTCAACGCCGACCGCGATGGCGAGGGCGACCCCGAGCTGCGCCAGGTCGGCGGCCTCTCCCAGGATGAAGCCCCCAAAGACGCTGATCATGATCAGCGCGGCGGCCGCCACCACGCGTGCGCCGTGCTTGAACCCCATGGTGACGGCGGCGGTGGGCCCCGCGCCGTGGACATACTCCTCGCGCATCCGGCTCACCAGGAACACCTCGTAGTCCATGGCGAGCCCGAACACCATGCCGATGATGAGCAACGGCAGCACTGGGGAGATGGTGTCGGTCGGCTCGATACCCGCCCACTCCAGCCAACCCCACTGGAACACTGCGACGAGGCAGCCGAACGTGACGCCCAGGGTGAGCAGGAACCCCAGGGTCGCCTTCAACGGCACGAGGACCGAGCGGAAGACGGCCATGAGCAGCAGGAACGAGAGGCCGATCACGAGGAGCAGGTAGGGCAGCAGTGCCCCGCTCATCTTGTCGGTGAAGTCGATGAGCAAGGCGGTGTTGCCGGTGACGGTCAGGTCAGCGTCGAACTGGTGGGCGATCGCGTCGACTCGATCGCGTAGCCGTTCCACGACGCCCGAGGTGTCTTCGCTGTTGGGTCCGGAGCTTGGAGTGACGCTGAGGACAGCAGTGTCATGGTCCTGGTTCCACTGCGCCTGGCTGACCTTGGCAACTCCATGGGTGACCCCCGTTGCTGACCGGATCGCCGCGACTGCAGCATCGGGGTCGGGCGCGGATGCGGCGTCGACGACCACGAGGAGTGGACCGTTGACGCCGGAGCCGAACGCCTGAGCGATCGCGTCATAGGCCCGACGCTGGGTGGTGTCCTGCGCATAGGTCCCTTGGTCAGGAAGGCCCAGTCGCAGACCGAGGATCGGGGTAATAGCAACGAGGAGCCCGACCATGACGACTGCCACCACGACGCCGGGATGCCGGGTGACGCTGCGGATCCATCGGCTGCCGAGCGTGGAGCCCTCTGAGTGCGTGGGGTGCGTGGGGTGCGTGGGGTGGCCGGAGCCGGGGGTGGCGAGCGGCCGGGTCTTAGGGCGCCGTACGAGGATGCGTGGGCCCACGAACCCGAGCAGCGCCGGAAGGAGGGTCAGCGCCACGAGCACGGTCACCGCGACGGTGGCGGCAGCCGCCAGGCCCATCTCAGTGAGCAGGCCGATGTTTACTACGGTGAGCCCAGCGAGGGCGATCACGACGGTGAGGCCAGCGAAGACGACGGCGGAGCCGGCAGTCCCCAGGGCTCGACCGATTGCGTCGTCACCCGCGCGACCGGAGCGGAGCTCGTGGCGGAACCGCGAGACGATGAACAGGGCGTAGTCGATCCCGACGGCGAGTCCCAGCATCAGCGCGAGAATCGGCGTGGTGGCGCCGAGGTCGACGAACCCACCGGCGATGGTGATGCCGAGGACCCCGGCCATCACGCCGGTGATGCCGGTGGCCAGAGGCATACCGGCAGCGAGCAGCGACCCGAACGTGATGATAAGGACGCCGGCGGCGACCGCAAGACCGATGAGCTCGCCGCCCACCGCGGGAGCCGGCTCGAGGGCATCTCCCCCTGCCTCGACCTGGAGAGCGTCCGTGCCAGCGTCCTTGACGACATCAAGGACCGCTTCGCGGTTCTCGTCGTCGATCTCGGCGAAAGGCACGCTGAAGGTCACCTCAGCCAGCGCTGTCGTCGTGTCGTCGGACACCATGCCGGAGGCGTAGGGATCAGCGACCGCAGCTACCTGGCCGATCGAGCTGACATCGGCCAGGACAGCGCGGACCTCAGCCTGGACTTCCGGAGTCGTGATGCCACCGTCGTCGATGAAGACGATCCGAGCTACGGCCCCATCGCTGGGGGCGTCGGGGAACCGGTCCTTGAGCAGGTCCAGTGCCTCCTGGGACTCAGTGCCAGGAAGGCTGAACGAGGTGACAGCCGGCTCGGCGAAGATCGCGGAACCGACGCCCAACAGGACGAGGGCCGCGACCCACAGTGCTGCGACGAGGCGTCGCGACCGGTAGCAGAAGCGGCCAAGGCGATACAAGAGAACGGACATGATGGTTACCGTCAATCAGTAGTTGATGTGATTTGATAGTAACTTCCATTTACTTGGGTCGCAACCGCAGCCGGGCCCCAATGTGACGTGGGCACCCCTGTGACTGAGATGAGGCCGCTTCGCCGTGCCTCGTGACGTCAGTGGACGGAACCGCTGGTCCTCCGCTGGGTGGTGCTGTCGGCACCAGTGAGGACTCGTTCGCCGGGTGACGTCCCGCCGAGTGGTGTAGTTCCTCGGCGTTGAAGACGGTCACGTTGCCGGTGACGTAGGCGGCCATCGTGCGACGGATCTGTCAGGCGTTGATCGACGCCGAACTCACCGCGATGATCGGCGCCGGCCCCTGGGAAAGGGCGCCTGGGCGGACGGCTCAGCGCAACGGGACTCGGGCACGGACGCTGACCACGACTGCCGGGGATCTGGAGCTGCGGATCCCGAAGTTGCGGGGCGGGTCGTTCTTCCCGTTCCCTTCTCGAGCGCCGGCGGCTGGTCGACCAGGCGTTGTTCGCGGTGGTGATGGAGGCCTACCTCCACGGCGTCTCGACCAGGAAGGTCGACGACCTCGTCAAAGGGCTGGGCGCGGACACTTGGATCAGCAAGTCCGAGGTCGCACGGATCTGTGCGGGCCCCGACGAGGAGGTCGGTGCGTTCCGCGACCGGTCGCTGGGCGAGGACGCCTATCCGTACGGGTCCCTCGATGCGACCTACAGCGGGCCAGGGTCGACCGCCGGGTGGTGTCGCAGGCGGTCGTGATTGCCACCGGCGTCACCGCTGACAGGCGCCGGGAGGTTCTCGGTTTGAATCGCACTGGGTCTGATGGAGGCTAGTCGCAAACCCCGTCCGACGACCCCACTGAGCCGCATCCGCGAGCATCGGCATGGGATGTCACGGAGACCCGCGGGATCGCCCGGGGCGCGGCGCGCACCTGAGGGCCACGGAGACCAATCACCGTGCCAGCAACACTGCGCTGACGGCAGTGCGTTGAATGGCTTGGAGTCGCTGCTGAGCATCGAGGAGCTCGCCGAGTACCTCGACGTGCCAGTCACGACGATCCGCGACTGGCGTACCGACAGCAAGGGGCCGTGCGCGATCAAGGTCGGCGGCCGGGTCCGCTTCGCGACCTCCGACGTCGCGGCGTGGCTCTCGAGCCAGCGCGAGACCGTGCCCGGCGATGGCCCGGGGTGGCGCCAACCGGTCACGGGCTGACGAGCGGCCTCGGCCCAGGAACGTGCTGCCGAGATCGATGGGAGGTTCGCGCGCGTGAGGAGCAAGGACGCATCGGCCGATTCCAGGAGTATCTGCGGTGATCCCGTAAGCCCAAGTCGACCGGCGTCGACGATGACGTCTTGACCGTTGCCTTCGAGGTCGGGGAGCACGACGGCGAGGGCCTCCCACACGTCGTGAAGTGCCGCGGCCTGACCGTGGGTCCGCGTGCCAGCGACCAGGGTGACGTTCGGGCTCAGCGGCCGGACGACCTCACGCAGAGCATCCGCCGCGCTTAGTGGCGAGAGGGCGAACTCGACCAGCCCGGCGTCGTACGGCACGGTTCCTTTCAGGAATCCGGCGAGGATCCCGGACCCGCCGGTCGGGTCGGCTTCGACCAGCAGCACGGGGCGGGGCCACACACCGAATCCCCGCACTGATCAGATGGCGAGATGGCCCGAATCCGGTCGGACCAGCCTCGTAGGCCACCGCCCCCGGCCCCGGGAGCGCCACAAGCCAGAACAAGCACATGGCCGAGGGATATAGGGTTCGCTTGGAATAGTCCACCCGTGACGCCTAGATCCGCTGCAACAGACCGCGCGGGCACACTAGCCCGACACTCATACGCTCGGTGAACACCGTGGCCCCACAATTGTCGGATTGGCCGAGGAGGCAGCCCTGCTCGGTAACCCACGAATGTTGTGAGGGAGGCGCCGGCCAGCAACCGCCTCAGGCCGAGACAGTCAGTGCACACCGTCTAGTCATTGGTCAGTGCCCACGCGCGCCGGAACTCCCGGTCGCCATCCGAGTCTGCGTGACAACCCGAGGCCACTGGTGATGACCGATGGCAGCACCGAATGCGGCTGCACCGAGCCGGTCCGGATGACCACTGAAAGAGCGGCTACGACGTTTCCCTGCCTGTCGAGCACACGGGTGGCGATCGAGTCGGCTCCATCGGTGAGCTCGCCTCGCACCAGCGCATAACCCGTTCGCCGGCATTCCGCGAGTTCGCGCCGCAGCACTTGCGGGTCTGTTTGGTTGCATCGGTGTGCTCGTTCAACCTGCCCCCGATGACGTCTTCCACCAGCTGGCTGCTCGCGTGGCTCAGGAGCACCTTGCCGACGCCCGAGCAATGCAGCGGAAGTTGTCCGCCGACCTGAGACGTCAGTCCGACGGCATGTAGCGCGGACAATCGATCGAGGATTACTGCCTCTTTGCCCTCGAGGACGGCGAGCTGCACGTGTTGATTGAGGGCCGTGTAGAGATCCTCCATGAACGGCTGCGCCATCGTGCGAAGAGACTCCGTCAACGGCGACAGGGTCCCGAGTGTGCCACAACCTCAGACCGATTGCGTATCGGCCGTCGGGACGCTGGTCGAGGGCGCCGGCCTTCACTAGCTCGAGCGCGAGTCGGCGCGCCGTGGCGTGCGGCAGGCCGGTCCTGCGAACCATGTCGGCGAGAGTCTGGTCCGGAACGGCGGGCGTGAACGAGAACAGCAGCTCCAACAGGCGCGAGCTGACGCTGCGGCCCGGTTCGCTAGTCCTCGGCATGCCTGCCCTGTGCACGCTCGACGGCGGTCTCATGACCGAAATCGAGGTTCGTTGAATGAATCATGATGCCCGCAGCGTACGTGAGCGGGACAACATCGCGGGTGCAACCGCAATTCACGCTCAACCACCCATCGGTGGCGTCAGTGGACTGCCGCCAGGTGCCAAGGAGCTTCATCATGACCGCACGAACGTCCGACACGCCGACGATCGCCATCGTGGGCGGTGGCATCGGTGGTCTGGCGGCCGCCGCCTTCCTGCGCCAGGCGGGACTCGGAGCGACGGTGTACGAGCAAGCTCCTCGTATTGCGGAAGTCGGTGCTGGTCTGGTCGTTGCTCCCAACGCTGCGCGCCAGTTGCGCTCCCTCGGTGTGCTCGAGCAGCTCATGGAGAATGCCGTCCAGCTGGAGATCGGGTGGGAGTTCCGGCGCTGGCAGGATGGCACGGTCTTGTCCGCCGAGGACTTGGCGTCGTCTTGCGAGCAGCTGTACGGCGAACATACGTATACCGTGCACCGGGCCGACCTCTTGGAGGCCGTGAAGTCGCAAGTTCCCTCCGAAGACGTGGTGCTGGGTTGCGAGGGAGTCTCGCTGACGAACGACGGCGACACCCTGCGCGTGGACTTTGCTGACGGTCGATCCACCCGGGCTGACGTCGTCATAGGCGCTGACGGCGTGCACTCGATGGTCCGGGACGCGTTGTTCGGCCGTGCGCGGGCGACCTTTTCTGGCATCTGCGCCTTCCGTGCTCTCTTACCCGCCGACCAGGCGCCGGAGTTCGCGCGACGTCCTGCCCAGACGCTGTGGATTGGGCCTGATCATCACCTGGTGCACTATCCGGTGTCGGGCGGGAGATACATCAACTTGGTCGCCTTCGCTCCTGCGGGCGACTTCACCACGGAGTCGTGGACCTCGACCGCGACGGTCGACGAGTTCTTGGCCGAGTTCGACGGATGGGACCCGCGTCTGACCGACCTGATTCGCGCCGCAGGCGTTCCTGGTCGCTGGGCTCTGCTGGATCGCGCCCCTTTGGATCGGTGGAGCTCGGGGGGAGCGACCCTGCTCGGGGACGCGGCCCATCCGATGTTTCCGTTCTTCGCGCAGGGAGCCGCACAGGCTCTCGAGGACGCTGCAGTCCTGGCCCGTTGTCTGGCTGAGGGAATCGATGAACCGGCGGAGGCCCTGCGTCGGTACGAGGAAATCCGTATCCCTCGCACGACGAAACTGCAGACCATCAGTCACCAGCGGGCTGACGTGAACCATCTGCCGGACGGGCCCCAGCAGCGGCGGCGAGACCAGGCCTACGCCCAGGAAGATCCTCTGCGCGCGAACGCGTGGATCTACGGGTTCGATCTCGAAGCGTCGTTCGCCGAAACGACCCGCGTCCAGTGAGGTTCGTGCACGAGTCGCGCGCCCAGCGGGTCGTCTTCGCGCCAGGCTCGGCTCCCGATGCAGTTGCCAAGGAGGTCGCGGATCTGGGTGCGCGCCGCGTCATGCTCATCGCCTCGGAGCGAGAGTCCGTGCTTGCGGATCCGATCGCGACGATCTGCCCCGTGGTGCTTCGTCACGACGAGGTCGTGATGCATGTCCCGGTCGAGGTGGCCGAGCGCTCCCGAGCAGCGGCGTCGAGGAGTGGCGCGGATGTCGTCGTGTCAGTCGGTGGCGGGTCGACGACCGGGTTGGCCAAGGCCGTCGCACTCACCACAGGCCTGCCGATCGTCGCGGTCCCGACGACCTTTGCCGGGTCGGAGGCGACCGATGTATGGGGTCTGACCCGTGGCGAGACCAAGACCACCGGCGTCGAGGTGAAGGTCCTCCCTTGTTCGGTCGTCTACGACGCGACCCTGCTGCGCTCTCTACCGTCGGAGATGGCGGTGGCCAGTGGGCTCAACGCCCTGGCGCACTGCATCGACTCGATGTGGGGCCCGCGGGTCGATCCGATCGATCAGGCGCTGGCCGGCGAAGGCATCCGGGCACTGGCCGCAGGGCTTCCGCGCGTCGCTCACGGCGGTGCGTCGCTCGAAGGTATCGAGCAGACTTTGTACGGCGCTTACCTTGCAGCAATCGCCTTTGCCTCGGCCGGGTCCGGTATGCATCACAAGATCTGCCATGTTCTCGGCGGGATGTTCGATCTACCCCATGCTCAGACCCATGCGGTGGTTCTGCCCCATGTGCTGGCTTTCAACGTCCCCCACGCTCCCGACGCTGAGCAGCGCATCGCGAGAGGGTTCGCCTCGGATGGGGCGACCGAGGGACTCGCTCATCAAGAGCTTCGACCAGCAACCACCCGGCGCAGCGACGCCGGATGGGCGTGAGATCGATGGCACCTGGAGCACGGTGCGCTTCGACATCGTCCTGGCAGCTGGAGACTGATGACTTCGTCCTGCCCCGGACGATCGGAAGTACGAGTGGTTACGCCTTACAGGAGGTCTCGCGCCGAGTCAGCGGACGGAGGCCGGTCGCAGATGACGTACGGACGCGGACAAAGGAGCACTAGTGGGACGTGCACGATCACAGGACAACGCTGAGATCAGGCAGCTCATCGACAATTGGGCGATATGGCGCGACGCCGGGGACTGGGAGCGATTCGCAACGGTGTGGCACCCACAGGACGGGTGGATGAACGCAACTTGGTTCCAAGGGCCGGCGAGCGAGTTCATCAAGGTCAGCCGATCCGGATTCGAGAACGGTGTCAGCATCCTGCACTTCCTTGGCGGTCACACGGCCGATATTGCAGGGGACCGTGCAGTTGCGCAGACCAAGATGACGATCAACCAGCGCGCGTCGGTCGACGGGGTTGAGGTTGATGTGGTGTGCACCGGTCGCTTCTACGACTTCCTGTCGCGTGAGAACGAGCAGTGGAAGATCGTACGACGGCAGCCGATCTACGAAAAGGACCGGCTCGATGTGGTTAACCCGGCGATGATGCTCGATCTCGATCCCGTCCTGCTGGGCCGCTTCCCCAGCGGCTATCGACACCTGGGCTACGTCCAAACGAAGTCGGGGTTTGACGTCAAGGAAGGCCTCCCGGGCCTCACTGGAACAGCGGTCGAACGTCTGTACGCGGACGGTGCCCAGTGGCTGGACGGAACCGGGAACTGAAAAGGACCTGCATGACTCGGAGCTCTAGCAGTGAACCAGCCATGTGCCTGCATCCAGAGTTCGTCCAACGAACATCGCGTGGGTGGGGCCAGTCACAACGAACTAGTGTTGTCGACGTGAGTCGACCGCGCAGTTATCGGCCCACGGACATGGATTCCCACAACTGAGAAGGTTACATGTCGACGTACGAATACCGCTTCCGCCCGCCGAAGATGACCCCCGAGTCCCGTGGTGGCGCAAAGCCGAATCACAGGCTAGGCATCGAGGATGGCATGGTCGTCGAGCGTGACGTCCGCGTCGAGACGCGGTTCGGGGATGGCGTCTACCTTGACGTATACCGTCCGAGTTCTGATGAGCCGGCGCCGGTGCTGGTCAGCTGGATGCCGTACGGCAAGCACAACCCCCTGCCGATCCAGAAGATCTTCCCTGATTCCGGTGTAAAGGATGAATGGACCTCGAAGCACACCGCGTTCGAGAGCCCGGACCCGGTCTACTGGACCCAGCACGGCTACGCGATCGTCTTGATCGACCTTCCCGGCACGTGGAACTCCGAGGGACGTGCCACCTACTGCTCTCCCGAGGAGGCTCTGGCCTACTACGACCTGATCGAGTGGGCAGGCGTGCAGCCGTGGAGTAGCGGCAAGGTCGGGCTCTCCGGGGTCTCGTACCTCACTACGTCGCAGTGGTTCGTCGCCGCACTCAAGCCGCCACACCTGGCGGCCATTAACCCCTTCGAGGGGTGGAATGACACGTATCGAGAAGTCGTTCGCCACGGAGGAATTCCCTCTAGTTGGTTCTGGCCCTATCTGTGGGACAGATGGGGGGCGAGTCGTACCGAGATCGAGGACTTGGAAGCGGAGACCGCCGAGCACCCATTCTTCGACGACTTCTGGCGTAGCAAGGCGGCGAAGCTCGACGAGATCGAGACGCCTGCCTACGTGGTGGCGAGCTGGACTGACCAAGGCCTGCACACCCGGGGCACGCTCGAGGGGTTCAAGCAGATCTCGTCGCGCCAGAAGTGGCTAGAGGTGCATGGTCAGAAGAAGTGGGCCTACTACTACGACCCGGACAGCGTCGAGCGGCAGCGCACGTTCTTCGACCACTTCCTGAAGGGCGCTGACAACGAGTTATCCTCCTGGCCCCCTGTCCGGGTGGAGGTTCGCAGTCGCATAGGCGAGAGCGAGATTCGGACTGACCAGCAATGGCCGCTGCCGGAGACCGACTACCGTTTCCTCTATCTCGATGCGGCACAGGGGAGTCTCAACTGGGGGCCGGCAGCCGAGGTCAGCACCGTGGCATATGACGGCGCCGGGAGTGGGCCAGGGTCACATCGCGCGGAGTTCGAGGTCGTCTTCGACGAAGCAACCGAGCTCGTCGGGCACATGAAGGCAACACTGCACATGTCCGCTGAGAAGACGACCGAGATGGACGTGTTCGTCTCGGTCTGGAAGTTCGACGCAGCCGGTCAAGTGGTCACGTTCCCCTTCTACGGGAACTTCGTGGACGGCCCCGTGGCCCTCGGCTGGATACGTTCGTCCCATCGAGAGCTAGATCAAGAGAAGTCGACCCCGTTCCAGCCCGTACTCGCCCATCAGCGTCTACTTGATCTCGAACCGGACAAGCCCACTCGCCTCGAGATTGAGGTCTTGCCATCAGGGACGTCGTTCGCGGCAGGAGACCGACTTCGCCTAATCATCCAGGGGACCGATCTGAACCGCTATCCGAAACCGAAGGTCTTCGCCCGCCACGAGGACACGGTCAACGAGGGCATGCACGTGCTGCATACCGGAGGTCAGTACGACTCGCATCTCCTTATCCCAATGGTGACACGGCGGTCCGGCGATCTCTAAGTCGGGTGAGGCAGGGCTAGAGCTGCCGGTGAATGCTTGCCCTCGAGCTCGACGTGACGTCCGATGTCGTCCGCTACCCAAGTGTGTGACAGGAGATTGGAAGTGACAGTGAACGACGATGTGCGATCGCGGACCCTTGATGGCCTCTTCGACATCCGTGGCCGGGTTGCCGTGGTCACGGGGGGCGGAAGTGGCTTGGGCCGCGCTATTGCGCTCGTCCTTGCTCGCGCCGGCGCGCGCGTGACGTGCCTCGACGTTAACGAGCGGGGATTGCGCGACGTAGCCGATGAGTTGGCCATGGACGGAATCACCGTTCGAACGATGGTGGTCGATGTCGTTGACGCGGAGGAAGTACGACGCGCAGTAGCGACAGCCGCATCGGACGGGTCGGGAATCAACATCCTGGTGGCGAACGCTGGGATTTCTGCCGGTACCGGACCGATTCATCAGTCGGGGCGGCTTGCGGAGATTGATCTGGACCGGTGGAAGAGGGTTATCGACATCAATCTGGGCGGCGTGCTCAACACGCTGCGATCTGGAGTCGAGTTCGCAGACCCCGACTACACGCGGATCATGCTGATGTCATCGGTTTCCGGCATCCGAGCGGAGCCGCTCGTGGGATACGCCTACGCGGCGTCCAAGGCCGGCGTGATCGCGCTGATGCGCAACGCTGCACTTGAGCTCGCGCCTTCGGGCATCCTCGTCAACGCCATCGCACCCTCGGGGTTCACGACGAGCCTGGGAGATGGCAACGCCGTGAGGGACGGGATCGTGAAGCAGTTCGTGGGAGCCAGCGCGCTTCGCAGGCCGGCTCACCCCGACGAACTCCAAGGACTGGCCCTGTTCCTTGCCTCGCCCGCCTCCAGCTTTGTGACCGGGTCGGTCTTCACCATCGATGGCGGAGTGGCCGTCGACCGGTCTTCGTCCATGCCCTACGGTGGCGCGGAGTAGACGGACCGCGTGAGAAAGCCGAAGAACCGCTTGGGTCCGGTCCCTGTCACCAGCGCAGTTCGTTGAATGAAGGTCGGCTTGTTGCCTCGACAGGCAACATCAAAGGTGTGGCCGCCATCACTCGACCACGACATCGTTGGCACACGAGTTTGACGCGGCGAAGCGACGCACCCATCTTGACTTGGCCGAAGATGCGTGGTTAGTTCAATATGTCACCACAAGATGACATGTATAGGGATCGACCTGTCGACCCGAGTGCACGTGCGAGCAGCTGACTGGCACCTGCGCCGGGGCCCCGGGCGGACGCCAGTCCGGGGCCAATTGGCGTCAGGGCCGACTGAGCGCTCGACCGAACACCACTCGCCGACGCGACGCTCGAAAGGAGAATCGTCATGGCACACGCAAGAAGCGGTTCGACCGATAGATTCGGCGCCGAGGCTGCGGGAGCGCTCGCGCTCGCAGCTGTTGCCCTCCTCGCTGTCCTCTTCCTTGTGCAGGAGAACGGCCTGATCCTCAGCCACGAGGCGGCTCTCTACCTGCACGAGGTCACGCACGATGCCAGGCACGCCTTGGGGGTTCCGTGCCACTGAGTGCTGGGGAGCATGCCGTGATCGAGGTCAGTATCGGCTGCGCGGTCCGCCGAGGAGCTCTGGCTGGCGCCGTGGCTGGCGGCGTCGGCGCAGTGGTCATGTACGTCTTGGTTGAGCCGTCGATAAGGGCTGCGATTGCCATCGAGGACGCCCGGCATGAGGCCTCCCACACCGGGCTCGGAAAGGCCAGCCATCACGGCGGGGAGATCGTCACCCGCGGTCAGCAGGTTTATGCCGGCATGCTCACGGCTGTCGTCGTCGGAGTGCTCGTCGGGATCGCGTTCGCGCTGGTGAATCGGCACCTCGGTGACCGCATCGCCGGCACCGCCGCAGGGCCCGCCGCGCCCGTGGTGGTGGCGGCCCTCGGGTTCGTGTCCTTCACGCTCGCCCCGGCCGTGGTCCTTCCGGCCAACCCGCCGTCGATCGGCGATCCATCGACGGTCGGCGTGCGAACCATGGTCTATCTCGGCACCATCGTATGCGCCGTCGCACTCACGAGCGTGGTGGTCGCGCTCTCGCGCGCTCGGTCCCTCTCGCCCAGGAATCGGGTCCTGGCGCCGGCCCTAGCCGCGGTCGGTGCCGTCATCGTCGTGACGCTGGCCACCCCGAACGTCGCCGACCAGGTCCCGGGGGACGTTCCGGCGAGCCTGCTGTGGGAGTTCCGTCTCGGCTCGCTGGCCCAGATGGGCGCCATGTGGTTCGTGATGGGCGCAGGCTACGCATGGTTGTCGGCTGCTCCGGACCGAGGGCCTACCAGGCGTCGTGCCGCTCGTCGTGGACCCGCCGCCTCGTCATCGGCGCGGTCGGGAGCCTGATCGGTTGACGCGGAGCGGCGGCCCTCATCTGCACTTGTGCGACGGCTGCTGCTGCGGCAGTGCGCGCAAGCACCCAGACGTCGACCACACAGCGATCTCGGGCGTCCTCGAGGCCGTCGCAAAGGTCATCCGGGTCGACTGCCTGGGCGCGTGCGCCTACTCGAACCTCGTCGTCGTGAGCCCGTCGACCGAGGCCCGACGCGACGGGGCACGACCCGCCTGGGTGAGGCAGGTCAACACGGTCGGAAGAGCCGAGCTCGTCGCCGCGTGGGTGCTGCGCGGGGGCCCTGGGGCCAGCGAACCGCCGGTCGGGCTCGGCCCGGTCGCGTCCGGTCCGGAGCTCCGGAGGGCCGCGACTGCGCGTAGGGCGATCTCTAATGTGGATATGTCATGAAGTATTGACATAAAGGCGGGTGCGGCCTAGCGTTCAGGCGAAGTACGCGGGACTGCGACCGGAGGGCAGATGATGACCGAGGCATTGGCGAAGCCGACCAACGACCAAGAACCGTCCGACGCGTCGGCAGGCGGCGTTCGCTCGACGGCCGTGGGCGTCACCGGGCACGAGCGCCTCACGCGCTCGCTGGACTTCGTGAGCCGATGGGCGGTGGTCGGCGGGTTCGTGCTGCTCGTTCTCTACTTCGCGATCAGGACGCCCGACACCTTTCTCACCCCGGACACCCTGCGCACGGTCCTCGACCAGGCCGCAGTTCCGCTGATCCTCGTCGTCGGTCTGACGATCGTCCTCGCCGTGGGCGAGTTCGACCTGGCCTACACGTCCGTCGTTGGGTTTTCCGGCGCGGTCGTCATCGTCCTGATGTCCAGGGAGGGTTGGCCGGTGCCGATGGCCGTGGCGGCCGCGCTGGCCGGTGGTGCGATCGCCGGCCTGGCTATCGGGCTCGTCGTTTCACGGACGAGCGCGTCATCCTTCATCGTCACGCTGGCAGTGGGATCGGTTCTCACGGGCGTCGAACTGTCGATCTCCGACAACACCACGATCTACCAGAACGTCCCCGAGTCGTTCCGAGTCCTCACCAGGAACGAGATCCTCACGGTGCGCTGGCCGGTCTGGGCAGCGGCTCTGACCCTGGTGGTCGCGTGGTTGGCCATGCATCGAACGCGGTTCGGGCGCCACGTCTACGCCGTAGGCCAGAACCGGACGGCCTCCTTCCTCGCCGGAGTGCCCGTGCGGCGGCTCGTCGTGATCGCCTTCGTCGTGATGTCGGTCCTCTCGGTGCTTGCTGCCCTGATCCTGACGTCCCGGTCGGCCTCCTACTACCCCAACGCCTCCCAGGGCCTGCTGCTGAACACGTACGCGGCAGCCTTCCTGGGCGCGGCAGCCTCTCGTCGAGCGCGCTTCTCGGTCCTGGGATCCGCGCTCGGCGTCCTCTGGATCGTCACCCTGCAGGTCGGCCTCACGCTGATGAACGAGTCCACTGCCCTCGTGAACCTGATCCAGGGAGCCGTGCTGGCGGCAGCCGTGCTCCTGGCTGCGAGAGGGAAGCGCGCATGAGCGAGCAGGGCGGGGCGTCGGCCCGTCACGAGACCGGAGTCCTCATCGACGAGCCGATCCTCGTCTGTACCGGCGTCACCAAGAACTACGGCGGCATCCAGGCGCTGCGAGGCGTCGACCTCGAGATCCGAGCGGGCGAGGTCCACGGTCTGGTGGGTCCGAACGGCGCCGGGAAGTCCACGCTGATGAAGGTCGTGGCCGGAGCCGTCACCCCCTCGAGCGGGACGATCCATCTCGCAGGCGAGGTGGTCGAGTTCCACGACCCCCGCGATGCGACCGCACGCGGGATCGCGCTGGTGCCGCAGGAGCTGACGACCCTTCCGGAGATGACGATCGCGGAGAACATCACGCTGGGAGCCGAGCCGGTACGATGGGGTCTGTACCAGCGCGCCCAAGCGCAGGCCCGGGCGGAGCGCGCCCTGGCCGTCGTGGGGATCACCCTCGATCCAGACATGCCCGTCCAGCGGCTCAAGCCGCACTTCCAGCGCCTGGTGATGATCGCCACCGCATTCGACCGGGATGCCGAGCTCGTCATCCTCGATGAGCCGACGGCCGGCCTACCTCCGGACGAGGCCGCCACCGTGCTCGACGCGGTCGAGCGTCTGCGCGCGTCCGGGGTGGCCGTCGTCTACGTCTCGCACCACCTGTCCGAGGTGGCTCGCATCTGCGACCGCGTGACGTGTGTGCGGGAGGGTCGGGGTGGCGGGGTCCTCGAGCGCGCCCAGGTCACCAAGGATGCCCTCATCGATCTCATCCACGACGCGACCGGAGGCCCGGAGAAGCGGCCTACAGACGACACCCTGGCGCGTCGCACGAGCGCTGGTGCGCGTGCTGGGGGACCGGGCCACGACGCGCACGCGGCCGTGCTCCGACATGTGTCGAGCGCAGACTTGACCGACGTGTCCGTCAGCATCCGGGCGACGGGGGTCACTGGGATCGCAGGTCTGCTCGGCTCGGGCGCCAAGGACCTGGCCGGGCTGCTGGCTGGAGCGGTCGACCGCACCGACGGAGCGGTCCTCCTCAACGGCGTCGAGGTGACGTCGCTGACGCCAACGGTTGCCCTTGCGCACGGTGTCTCCTACCTGGCGGGCGATCGTTCGCGATCGGCGCTGCGAACCTCGACCATCAGCGAGAACGTCTCGATCTCGTCCCTGCGCGCGTGGTCCAGGGGTGGGTTCATCCGCAGCCGGTACGAGACGCGTGAGGTCCGTTCCATCCTGGAACGCCTCGGGGTCCGGGCATCCGGGACACGGCGTATCGGAGAGCTGTCGGGGGGCAACCAGCAGCGCGCGCTCGTCGGCAGGTGCCTCGCGTCCGACGCCTCGCTCGTCATCCTGGACGAACCCACCATCGGTGTGGACGTCGCGGCCCGCGAGGACCTGTGGTCCCTCGTGCGCGACATCGCCGAGTCACGAGCCGTCGTCGTCGCCTCGAGCGAGCCGGAGGAGCTCGTCGCCCTGTGCCAACAGGTCATCTGCGTGGCGAACGGACGCATTGTCGACGTCATCGAGCGGTCGCGCCTGTCCGTCGCCAACATCACCTCGGCGATCGCATAGTCAGCCCCACGTTGAAATGGAGACACGAGTGAGTAAGAGGAAAGTAGCGGCCGCCGTGACGGTGGCGCTCTGCATGGCCATGGCCCTGGCCCTGACCGGGTGCGGGTCGTCCGGTGGATCAGAGGGAGGTTCCGACGGCGGATCCGGGTCCGGCAAGCTCGGTTCGGGGAAGATCGGTTTCATCCAGTCTTCTGCCGAGTCGGAGAGGGTCGCCATCTGGTCCGACACGGCGGAGGCCGCGCTGGACCGGATCGGCTGGGAAGCCGTCATTATGGACGGAAAGGGAGATCCCGGCGTACAGGGATCCAGTGTGCAGGCGCTCATCGCCCAGCAGGTCGACGGCATCGTGCTGATGGCCGTCGACCCGGGTCCGATCAGGACGCAGTTGGAGGACGCCAAGGACGCAGGTATCCCGATCATTGCCGCGGCGCTGTCGACCGGAGGGCCGGGCATGGACCTGCTGAGCGCCAATTACGCGCCCGAGGACGAGGAATACGGCCGCGTGCTCGCCGAGTACCTTGCCGAGAAGGTGCCCGGGGGCGGCGAGTACGTGCAGATCGATCTGACGCCGATCTACGGGGCTCACCTAGCGATCGTCGGCGCTGCCCCCTTGCTGGAGGAGGCGGGGTGGAAGGAGGTCGGGATGGTCGATCTCGACCCGGCGAACCTCGCGCAGTCCACACAGGACGCAGCGGCCAGCCTCATTCAGGCCCATCCGAAGGCCAAGGTCCTCTTCAGCTGTTGCGACTTCACACCGGCTGCGACAAATGCCGTCCTGGCGGATGATCACCCCGATGTCATCCAACTGGCCCGCTATGACAACCCGAGCGCGTTGCAGCTCATCCGTGAGGGCGCGAACCTGGTGCTGTCGAACGCGAACGCCGACACCGGGATCCTGATCGCCATCGACCAGATCCTGGCGCACAAGGTGGACGGCGCGCCCATCGATCCCAAGGCAGCGGATGGTGCCTTCGAGTTCGAGGTGATCGATGCCTCGAACGTGCCACCGGAGGGGGAGACGCACTTCGACGTGGAGGCGCAGATCGACACCTACGTAACGAAGTGGGAGCAGCAGTACGAGTGAGCCGCGTCCCCTAACGCGGGGTGCCCGGCCTTCGCCGAGGCCGGGCACCTCGCGCCCCAGGAGCGTCCCCGGCGAGTCCGGTGAGACCGGACGATGCAGGTCACAAGCAGCGGTCCGGCAGATCGCTGCCGTGCCGGCTCGGTCGATCAGTCAACGCGTACGTGCCACGAGTGGCGGGTCCCTGAGCAGCCTCCGGCTGCTCTCCGTCGACCGTGGAGCCAATTGGAGGTAGTTCGATGCCCATGCGCCCACCGGCTTCCGCAGATCTCGAGTCGATCGCGCAGCGCCACGACCTGGGACTCGACTCCCAGCAGGTCACTGACCTCACCGCTGCGATTACTGCCTCGCTCGCGTCGTACGACGCGGTGGAGTTCCTCTACGAGAATTGCGCCCCGGTGGCGCCGACCCGGGAGTGGGACGAGCCCTCGGCGGAGGCCAATCCGCTCAACGCCTGGTACATGACGTGCGACGTGCGAGGTGCCCAGGACGGCCCACTGGGTGGGCGGCGATTCGCGATCAAGGACAACACGTCCGTCGCCGGCGTCCCGATGATGAACGGCTCTCGCATCCTCGAAGGCTTCACGCCGAGTCGAGACGCCACGGTCGTGTCGCGACTCCTGGATGCTGGTGGCACGATCGCCGGGAAGGCGACGTGCGAGGACCTCTGCTTTTCAGGAGGATCGCACACTTCGGCCACCGGCCCCGTGCTGAATCCCTGGGACAACACCCGTACCGCCGGTGGCTCCTCGTCAGGCTCCGCGGCGCTGGTGGCGGCCGGCGTCGTCGACGGGGCGATCGGCGGGGACCAGGGAGGATCAGTTCGCATCCCAGCCGCCTTCTGCGGAATCGTCGGTTTCAAGCCGACGCACGGCTTGGTGCCGTACACGGGTGCCTTCCCGATCGAACAGACCCTCGACCACCTAGGCCCCATGACACGTACCGTCCGCGGGACCGCAGAGATGCTCGACGCCATCGCCGGTCCGGACGGGCGCGACCCCCGACAGCCAGCGCAGATCCGGAAGATCCGCTTCGGCGCGGCGCTCAAGCGAGACTCCGCGGGCCTCCGCCTCGGCCTCGTGCGGGAGGGCTTCGGCCACGACAACTCCGAGGCGCGCGTCGACGCCGCCGTCAGAGCGGCCGCGGAGACGCTGGCCGAGGCCGGCCTCAAGGTCGACGAGGTCTCAATCCCGTGGCACGCGCACGGCAGTCAGCTCTGGGACGTCATCGCGACCGATGGCTCCTTCCGGCAGATGCTCGAGGGCAACGGTTACGGGATGAACTGGCCAGGCCTCTACGACCCGGAGGTGATAGAGCACTTCGGCAGGGCGTGGCGCGAGGACGCGTCGCGTTTCTCCACCACCGTCAAGATGGTCGCGCTCACGGCGTCGCACTCGCTCTCGCAGACGCATGGTAAGCACTACGCCATGGCGAGGAACCTCGTTCCCCAGCTGACCGAGGCGTACGACACCGCGTTCGAAGGGTTCGACCTGCTGCTCATGCCCACCGTGCCGATGGTCGCTCCTCCCATCCCCGAGCCGGACTGCGCGTTGGACGTGTACCTCGACCGGGCCCTGGGGATGCTGCGGAACACGGCACCCTTCGACGTCACGGGGCATCCGGCGTGCTCGGTCCCCACTCGCCACGACGGCGATCTTCCGGTCGGGATGATGATCGTGGGGCGCCGGTTCGAGGACGACACGGTCATCGAATTGGCCCACAACTTCGAGCAGATCGTGGGCGGCTTCGCCTCCCCGCCCTTCGCCCACGACGATCGAGCGCCCTCGTCCTCGTGAAGCCGGCTCGCCTCATGGCCATGTGTCTGCACATGTTGACTTGAGCGCCGTTGAGAGTAGGCTCCGCATGGTGAATTCACTGCAAGACACATTCGACGCTCTGGCAGATCCGACCCGTCGGTCGATCCTGCAGGACTTGGCGCAGCACGACGAGCTCACAGCTGGTCAGATCGCGGAGCGCGTCGACGGTGTGGGCCGGACGGCCGTGTCGAGCCATCTCCGGATCCTCCGGACGGCCGGGCTCGTCTCCGAGCGCCGGGAGGGCCGATACAGGTTCTACGCGATCGAGCCGGACGGTCCGGTGCGTGATGCCGTGGCAACACTGCACGGGATGCTACGCAGCGCAATACCGGCATCCGCGACAGCGGCAGGACAGGACGAGGAGCTTCGGCGCAGCAACGGGCGTAGCGAGGCTGTCGGGTCTTGATCCACTGAGGAGTTGACGTCTTGGCATCGATCGTTCTTGCCGCTCATGATGAGGTCTTCCGCACTCCTCGTGAACTGTACGAAATGTTCGGCAATGAGTCGGGAGCGAGCGGTGGGTGGCTGTTCGGCGCTCAGTGCGACGCAGTACGACCGGGTAACGCGGTCACGTTGGACCTCCCGCTCGGCAGCGATGTTGGCGATCGAGTCCAGTTACTCGGTCGGATCTCGCGCTGCGTCCCAGGACGCTTGATCGAGATCACCCATGACCAGCCGTGGCAGGGGGAGCTCCGCGTCAGTCTCCGGCGGAGCACCCCCATGGGCTCGCGGGTGGTCGTTACGGCCAGCGTCGACGATCAGGGCCTGGCGTGGCTGATGCATCGTCGTGGCTGGCCCCGATTGGTCGCGCAGGACCCCGGCGTCCACCGGATCGGCCTGTTGGTCAGCAAGAGCGGGCCCAATGCGGTGAACTCGATCGCGTGCGAGTACCTGGCTCAGATGGCCGTCGACGAGATCAACAGCGACGGGGGGCTGCGCGGCAAGCGAGCCGAGCTGCTGGTGGTCGACGACGCCACGGACCCCCACCGGGCATTCGTGGAGAGCCGACACCTGCTCGCCGCCGGATGTCGGGCGATCATCGCCAGTGTGACGAGCGCCAGCTTCGCGGCCGCCTGCCAGGGCGTCGGCGCCAGCGGGATCCCGATCATCCAGCCCCATCTCAACGAGGGTGGTCCCGAGACGACGTCGGTGTTCCGCTGGGGCGAGCGACCTTTGGCCCAGGTGCGAGCGCTGGCGCAGGTGGCCATGGAGAGCGCCGGCGGGCGCCGGTGGTATCTCATCGGCAACGACTACTGCTGGTCGCACGCTGCCCACCGTGACAGCAAGCGCGTGATCAGTGAGGCAGGCGGCCACGTCATCGCCAGCACTTTCGCGCGCCTCGGCACCCTCGACTTCTCGCGGGTGGTCGAGGACATCGAGCGGAAGGGGACCGAGATCGTCTTGTCGACACTAGTCGGCGCTGACGAGGTCGCGTTCCAGCGTCAGGCGCACTCGGCTGGCATCCGATCGCGGTGTGAGACCGTCTCGCTCACCATGGAGGAGGCCACGCGGGAGCGCGTCGGCGATGCCGCCGCCACCGGGATATGGGTGGCCTTCAGCTACTTCCAGAGTCTCGATGACCGTGAGGGTGACGAGCTCTCCTCCCGGTACCGCGCTCAGTTCGGGCAGCTGGCCCCGCCAATCTCCTCTTTCTCCCATGCCGTATACGAAGCGCTCATGAGCTACTCGGCGGCGGCTCGCCGCTGCCGGAATGACGACCCGATATCAGTCGCCAACCAGCTGCACGCTCCACGAGAGCGGATTGCTCGCCGGTCCGTCGCCTCACCCCCGCCGGACTTCGCCCACCCTGGCACGCTCCAGGTCGGGCAGGCCCGCATTGGTGGGTTCGCCCTCGTGGACCCTGCGCCCCCGGGGCGAACGACGCGCGGCCGAGCGCGGCGCTCTTCCTCCCCCCTCCGCGCTCTGTGACGTTTAGTCGACCCCACACGAGCGACGGTGGGATCGCGGGACGAGGAGCAGATGCTCGAAACAAGTGGATGCGTCTAGACCTATTGACGGATAGGCGATACGGTGATGCCGGCACCGCGGACATTCACGGGACCGCAGCGGTGCCCTCGGACGAACGAAGGAGCTTCAGGATGATTGGAGTGCACGACGTCGGTGGTTTCCACTATCCAGGCCCTATCGACACAGTCGACGAGGCTGTCTTCCATGACGACTGGGAGGGACGCACGATGGCCATGCTCCTCGTGGTCGGTCCACAGGGAAGCTGGTCCCTGGACGAGTTCCGCTACGAGATCGAGCTCATGCCGCCTGCGGAGTACCTCCAGACCGCATACTACGTGCACTGGCTGGAGTCGCTGGAGAAGCTCTGCGTCCGAGAGGGCTGGTTCAGCTCCGAGGAGCTCTCTCAGCGACAAGCGATGGTCCGACGCGGCGAACCGCTGCCGGAGCCTCCCGAGCCAGACCCCGACAAGGCCAAGGCGCAGTCTGAGGCGGCATGGCGCATCGCCTATCACGGAGTGGGTCAGCGAAGGCCCGACCTGCCTCGGTCGTTCAAGATCGGCGACCGTGTGCGTGCCCGACAGAGGTCCCACGCCGGTCACACCCGTCTCCCACGTTTTGCGTGGAACAAGCCCGGGGTCATCTGCGGCTACAGCGGGACCCACCCGCTGCCCGACACGATCTACAACAGGCGGGGCGACAACCCCGAGCCCGTGTTCGCAGTCCGCTTCGAGGGCGTCGACCTCTGGGGTGACGGTGCCGAACCAGGCACCAGCCTGACCATCGACCTGTGGCAGAGCTACATGGACCACGACAACAGCGGCAGCGATGTCGAGCGTGATGAGAAGGAGGCCCGCGGATGAGCGGAGACCACCACCCGAGTGAGCTCAGTGAGGGCGAGGTTCGATCGCGCGCTATCGAGTCCATCCTGCGCGAGAAGGGCGTCCTCCACGGCGCCGCCATCGATGAGATCATCGACATCTACACCAATGACATCGGGCCACTCAATGGTGCCAAGGCCATTGCTCGTGCCTGGTGCGACCCGGAGTTCAAGGACCGGCTCATGGCAGACGCCACCGCCGCTGTGCGCGAGCTCGGCATCGGGGGCTTCGAGTCCGAGCATCTGGTTGCGGTCGAGAACACCGACACCCTCCATCACGTCATCGTCTGCACGCTGTGCTCGTGCTACCCGTGGGCGGTCCTTGGTCTCCCGCCCAGGTGGTACAAGGACGCGCCGTACCGCGCCCGCGTCGTCCGGGAGCCGCGTGCCGTGCTCGGAGAGTTTGGAACCGAGCTGCCGGCGGACGTCGAAATCAGGGTCATGGACAGCAACGCCGAGGTGCGCTACTTCATCCTGCCGAAGAGGCCGAAGGGTTCGGAGGGCATGTCCGAGGAGCAGCTGGCAGGGCTCGTCACCCGTGACTCGATGGTCGGGGTGACCGTGCTGCCTGACCTTGAGCCGTCGGCGACGGCTCGATGATCATGCACAGCGCTGATCGCGAGTCCGGCGTGGGGGGCGGTGAGGTCGACGTCGACGTAAGCTCCCTGCAGGACGACGTCGCCGTCCCTCGCCGCAATGGCGAGGTGGTCTTCGAGTCGCCCTGGCAGAGCCGAGCGTTCGGAATGGCTGTCGCGCTGTGTCGCGATGGTTACTTCGAGTGGGATGATTTCCGGGCGAACCTGGCGCGTGCGATCGTTGACCGCGGCCAGGATGGCGTCGACGACTACTACCTGCGCTGGTTGGACGCCCTGGAGGCGTCCTTAAGTGGTCGCGGCCTCTACCAACGCGCTGAGCTAGAAGCGCGTGAGCACGAGTACCACGTCCATGCGCGGGATGAGGTCTTCTAACCCGGCGGCCCGTGGCCGATCATACGTCTATGAGTCTTGACTCATTGACAAAACTATTACTACAGTGCGACCCGCCGCTCGGTCCGGTCCCGCCGTTGGCGGAGGCTGGCCGTGACTGACAGCGCCATTGTCCCGATCCCTCGGGACGACTGACCACGTCGCCCGGGCGCACGCCCCCCACATGTCGAGCGGTCCACCGGATCGCAGGAGGTGTCCCATGGTGTCGTCGCTGAGGCCTTGCCTGAGTGAGTACTCGAGGAAGTACGAAAACGTCCGGCTGCATCGCGAAGACGGCGTCCTGCTCGTCACCCTGCACTCGGATGACGACTCACTGGTATGGACGTCGCGTTCGCACGACGAGCTCGCCTACTGCTTCACCGACATCGCCTGCGACCCGCACAACAAGGTCATGGTCATCACCGGGGCCGGGGACAGCTTCTGCGCGGACTTCGACTCCGACACCTTCCCGGTCGGGACGGCGTCGGAGTGGAGCCACATCATGTTCGAGGGCCGCCGTCTGATCAGCAACCTGCTGGCGATCGAGATCCCGATCATCGCTGCGATCAACGGGCCGGCGACCGTCCACCCCGAGCTCGCCATCCTTTCCGACGTTACTATCGCCGCTGAGACGGCCGTCTTCGAGGACTCCACGCACTTCCCACTGGGAACGGTCCCCGGCGATGGTGCACAGGTCGCCTGGTCGCACATCCTTGGCCCGCAGCGGGGCCGGTACTTCCTTCTGACGGGTCAGCGGATCTCTGCAGAACAGGCCCTCGCGTGGGGTGTCGTGAACGAGGTGGTCCCGCCCGAACAGCTGCTGCCGCGCGCCATGGAGCTGGCCCGGATGATCGCGGCGAAGCCACCCCTGGCGCGGCGGTACTCGCGCATCCTGCTCACCCAGGAGCTCAGACGGCTGATGCACGACCAACTGCAGGCCGGGTTCGCCCACGAGGCTCTCGCCGCACTCGACGGGGAGCATACCGTCGTCCCGGCGGAGGGGGCCGGCGTCGAGCCGTCCGGCGACCTGGTGAGCGGCGCCGTGACGCTTGGTCCGGGTGCGTACGGAATGTCGTCCGCCCAGGGTCGATAGAGGTGCCAGAGCTCACTCGGTCCGCTCTCCCCGAGCAGGGTGGAGAATCCGACGCCATCTCGTCAATAAGTCTTGACACGTGAACATGATGTGCGTAGGCTTCCGGCAGGTCGCGAGGGTCGCCTCACGAGCGCGCACAACCGTCCCCCCTCCCGAGGCAGGGACCCCTGGTCATGACGTGCATAGCTCGTCATGGCGGTGTACCACCTTCAGATGAGATTCGACATCGCTAGGAGACACACCTATGAGTGAGCACGACCAGCCGGTCTTTCCGGAGTCAGACGTCCCGCTCCGCGAGTTCGGGTACCCCGACGGCGTCGAGCACCTCGTCTACGCGCAGTTCGGCCTCCAGGCGAGGGCCGAGGGCCACGGGCCGCAGTTCGCCTCGCAGATGAAGGCGCTGTTCGGCGTGGAGGACGGACCGATCCGTGTCGAGCGCTGCCACGGGTGGGACGCCAAGGGCTTCCACGAGGACATCATGATGGCCTACTGGTTGAACCTGGACACCTTCGAGCGCTGGATCAAATCGCCCGACGTCGTGGCGTGGTGGGACGACCTTCCCGAGCAGGGCGAGGTGGGCTATTGGCGCGAGATCATGACGCCCGACGTCGGCAGGGTGAACTTCGCGGGCTTCGGGCTCCAGGCCGACCGGCTCGTGGGTTGCACGCACGCCATGCGGGCTGTTCCGAGCGACAAGTGGGGGTACTGGGGCGGGTATCGCGATCGGTTCGACGTCACGAGCTCGGGCGACCAGCTCGCGTCGGACATCGGTGACGAGCTGCCGCCGCCGGTCCACCAGGACACGTTCGGGCGACGCGTCAGCGTCGCTGCTCCCAACAACATCTGCTTCGTGCGCGAAGGCGTGGTCTCGACCTTCATCAGCTCGCCTGTCGAGCGCGCCATGTGGGAGGCGGAGGTCGAACCGGCCCTCGACAAGTGGGTGCAGTACCTCATCGACAATCCTGCCCTCAGCGGTGCGCTCAGCACTCGCCGGACGGTCGAACAGGACCTTGAGACGGGCGAGGACCTGGAGAAGTACAGTATCCTCTGCTACTTCCTCACCCTACGGCACCTCGAGCGCGCCGCCCGGACTCAGCCCTCCCACCTCGCGCTGTACAACACGTTCAGTGGCTTGATGGAGCAGTTTGCCGCGGAGGGAATCGTCCCCGAACTCCAGACCTGGGTCGACCAGCACGTTCTTCCCCGGGGCGCCCTGCGGCTCGACTACGTCAACTGTCACCCGCAGAGCGGCTTCCTGGGGTTCTTCCAGGCCGACGAGGCCGCCTCCGTGGTGGGCTCCGAGATCGGTGCGGTGACCGCATGAGCTACCGCCACAAGGCCGCGTTCTGCCGGTTCCTGGACCAGGCCCTGAACAACGGCCGGCTAGAGGTGATCGACGAGCTCTTCGCCGAGGACTTCGTCGGGCATTTCCCCGAGTGGAGCGAGCCCCGCGTCGGGCCTGGGTCGGTCGAGGATTGGGTGGAGACGGTGCGCCGCGGGTTCCCGGACGTGAACGCCCTGGTCGAGGGGAACTGGATGACCGCGGAGGTCGACGTCCACCACGTCGGCAAAGGTGTGACTGCGGATCGTCTCGCCGCCTACGTGGTGCTGCGTGGCACGCACCTGGGCGAGTTCTGCGGCATCGAGCCGTCGCACGAGCCGATCGAGGTGCCCCAGGTGCATCTGCTCGAGTTCCGCGGCGAGCAGATCGTCCGCGACGTGGTCGTCTGCGACCGCCTCGCCTTCCTCCCTGCTGCCAGCGCCGCACCCTCCCTGGAGTTCACGCACCCCAGGACCCCTTCGGTGCTGATCTAGAGGCCCGTTCGTCCGTCAGTTGCCTCGTGCGGTGTGCCGTCGTCCCACGACAGTGGGGGGCGGCGGCTCATCGTGCCTGCCCCGGCCACGAGCCGCGGCAGGTGATCCCGGCCAGAGGAGATCCAATGAACTCGCACGACATCCCGTTCGCGCACCTGTGGAGTCGCACCGTGGACCGCGACGGGACTCGCCCATTCCTCCTGTTCCGGTCCGACGACGGTGTGACGACCCAGTGGACGTACGCGGAGTTCGACCGAGTCGTGGCCCAGGTCGCGGGCTCCCTCCGTGCCCGGGGGGTCGGGCATGGCACGCCAGTGCACGTGGTGCTGCGGAACGCCCCGATCTTCGTGGCGACGTGGCTCGCAGTGGCTCGCCTGGGTGCATGGATGGTGCCGGTCGACCCGGCGTCGACTGCCCGGGACGTCGCCAGCCAGGTGCGCCGGATCCGACCGCAGGTCGCCCTGGTCGCGGCGTCCCGTGCGGCGGCGTTCCGTGAAGGTGCCTCGGGCGCGGTGCCGTGCGTCGTGGAGCTGAACGAAGATGCGAGCGACCTCGATCCGCAGGCGGAGATCCTGTCGTCCCCGCCTGTCACCGGTGCCCCGGTGAGCCCTGGCGATCGTCTGGCGGTGATGTTCACCTCGGGCACGACGTCGGAGCCGAAGGGTGTGGACCTCACGCAGGCCTGCTACACGACGGTCTCGCTCGCGATGGCCCAAGCGGCCCACCTCGCGGCACGTCACCGATGGTTCGTGTCCCTCCCTCTCTTCCACGCCAATGCCCAGTACTACTGCTTCGGTCCGGCGATCGCAGTCGGTGCGAGCGTCGCGCTGGTGGCGTCGTTCTCCGCATCGCGGTGGGTTGCGCAGGCCCGTGACCTCGAGGTGACGCATGCCAGTCTGTTCGCCTCGCCGATCCGGATGATCTTGGCGCGGACCCCCTCGGACATAGCGCCGCTCGCGTTGGAGCACATCTGGTTCGCACAGAGTCTCGGCCGCGAGCACCATGAGCTGTTCGGCAGCCTCGCGGGTCGCCTGCCGCGCCAGCTCTACGGCATGACCGAGACGTGCGCGATCGTCACCGCGGACGCGAGCGAACCCCCCGTCCACAACGTCATCGGACCAGCTGCGAACAGACGGATCTGCGTTGTCGACCCGTCGACCGGTCACGAAGTGTTCCCCGGGGAGGTCGGTGAGCTCTGGGTCCACGGCCAGCCCGGGCGCGATCTGTTCGCCGGGTACCTCGACGCTCCCGAGATCAACGCCCGCGCCTTGACCGCGCACGATGGTGGGTATTGGTTCCACACGGGTGATCTCGTCGTCCGGGACGCCGAAGGTGTCTGCACGTTCGTGGGCAGGATGGACGACGTGATCAAGGTATCGGGCGAGAACGTGAGCCTGACCGAGACGGAAGCGGCGTTGGCGCAGGCTCCGGGCGTTCTCGAGGTCGCGGTCGTGGCTCAGCCAGACCCCGTCCGGGATCAGGTGCCGGTGGCGTTCATCGTGGCCCACGACCGCGCGAACCCACCCGACATGGACGAGTTGGAGGCCTGGGCCGCCGAGAACCTGGCTCCAGCCGCCCGGCCTCGTGCCTGGAATCTCATCGACGAGCTGCCGCGCACCAGCGTCGGCAAGGTTCGCAGGTTCCAGATCCCGCGCTGAGCGGGCGGACGCCGGCACCACGGGCGCATGCCCGTGTCGAGGGAGAAGACGCGCTCCAAGCTCCGCGTGGGAAGTAGCGATACGTTTCTTGGGGTGAAATCTTGAGGCATGGAGAATCGCGGTGCTGCGGCGTTGCCGCTGCGAGAAGGTGGTCGCGAGCGGTTGGAGGAGTTGCTGCGCTCGCGCGGCGTGCGCGCAGGGCTCGCGCAGCGGGCCCGGATCGTGCTGTTGTCGGCCGATGGGATGAAGAAGGCCGAGATCGCGAGCTGACCGGCGCCTCGCGAGTCAAGGTCGTCGACGTGGTGGGGCTGTACCTGAACCCGCCGCAGAACGCGGTCGTGCTGTGCGTGGACGAGAAGTCGCAGATCCAGGCGTTCGACCGGTGCTGCCCGGGCTGATCGAACGCCGCTCCCATGACTACGTCCGCCACGGCACCACGACACTGTTCGCAGCCTTGGCGTTCGCAGCCTTGGAGATCGCGACCGGTAAGGTCACCGCCGGACTCAAGCCGCGGCACCGCAACCAGGAGTTCCTCGCGTTCCTCAAACAGATTGAGCGTGCCTACCGCTACGTGGTCGAGGACGACGGAGAGCCAGTCGAGCTGCACCTGGTGATGGACAACTACGCCGCGCACAAGCACAAGAACGTCCGCGACTGGTTGGCCGACAACCCACGCTTCGTCGTGCACGTCACCCCGACCCGCGCCTCCTGGATGAACCTCATCGAGGTCTGGTTCTCCCTCATCGAACGCCAAGCCATCCACCGCGGCGTCTACGGCTCGGTCAAGGACCTCAACACCAAGATCCGCACCTACATCGACAGCTGGAACGACCGCGCCCACCCGTTCGCCTGGACCAAGACCGCCGACCAGATCCCCAAACACACGAAACGTAACGGAACCTCAAATGCGGGGCATTAGTTGGCGTGTCTGTCGGCGGCCCTGATGTTCTCGGCGCCGGATCGCTGTTCGCGCACGAGGACAACTATCCGTCTGGTCACGTCGGACGGCACGCCCGCACCATCGACCTCGACCGCGAGCGCACGCGTTCGGTAGATGTCGACAAGTGGGTCGGTCTCCACTGCGTACAGGGCAAGTCGGCGATGAATCACCGCCTCCGTGTCGTCGGTGCGGCCCCTCCGTTGCCGAACGCTGCCGAAGTCGGTTCACGATCGACCCGAGATCAACAGACAAGGCGACGACAACGTCAATGCCCACCCCGAGGGACGACAGCATGATGTCCAACTCTTCGACCTGCGCAAGAGTTCGCGGGTACTCGTCCAGGAGGAAGCCGTCGCGTGCGTCGGCCTCCTGGAGTCGAGCACGCACCATGCGATTCGTGAGGCTGTCCGGGACGTACTCTCCGGAATCAAGGAACGTTCGAGCCTCGCGGCCGAGGTGGGTGGATTCGGCGACGTTCCGCATGAAGATGTCACCGGTCGATATCGCAGAGAACGCCAGTTCGCGGCTGAGCGCAGCTGCCTGTGTGCCCTTGCCGGCTCCGGGTGGACCCATGAGAAGAACTCGCAAGATGGACCTCTCTGTCGACGAGCTGGATCGAGCGCGGTTGAGGAAAGCTGAAGGCTCTGCGGCGCGGCGATGGCGAGGACGGTGCAGCCCTCCTGGTTCTTGTGGCGGACCGCGACGCCATCAGTTAGTTTAGCCACGGTTAAAAAATATGTCGCGGAAGGAGTGAGTGGCAATGGACAAGATCGTCGTCGACCGCGAGCGCTGTGGTGGCCTGGGTGTTTGTGAGTCCCTAGCGGGCGCGTACTTCGAGACGGACGATGAAGGTGAGTTGGTGCTGCTGCGCGACGAGGTCGAACCGCATGACCGGGACGCAGTCGAAGAGGCGGTGGCCAGCTGCCCGACAGAGGCTCTGAGAGTTCACCGCGTATGAGCACCGTAGATCGCGTGACCGGGGCTGCGCCGTTCGTCGTGGTCGGCTCGTCGCTTGCTGGCCTGCGAGCTGTCGAGGCTGCTCGACAGGTCGGCTACAGCGGTGAGATCGTTCTGATCGGCACGGAGCACCATCTCCCGTATGACCGACCGCCGCTGTCGAAGAAGCTGCTGGAGAAGGGCTCCTCGGACGGCCGAGTGACGCCGCCTCATTTCCGTGATGCCGGCTACGTGCAAGACGGTCTGCAGGTCACGGTGAGGTCCGGGGTGCCAGCTGTCGCGCTCGACACTGACGGCCGGTGCGTGATCCTGGCGGATGGCAGCGCGGTGCGCTACGGCTGTCTTGTCATCGCGACCGGGGCACGCCCACGACAGCCGTTCGATTCGGCCGGTCAGCTCAGCGGTGTGCATGACTTTCGGGTTCACGAGGATTCGCAAGCAGTCCGTGCCGGCTTGGAACGAGGCGCGCGAGTCGCGATCATCGGTGCCGGACTCATCGGGTCCGAAGTGGCCTCGAGCGCGCGCACCTGGGACGCAGAGGTGACCCTTGTCGAGGCGCAGGAAGTTCCACTCGTGCGAGCCTTGGGCGCTACTGTCGGGAGTGCTGTCGCCGATCTCCACGAAGAGAACGGAGTCCGACTCCTGCTCGGGGCGTGTGTTGCTTCATTGGAGGGGGTTGGGGCCGTCGAGGCCATTCGGCTGGATGTGGGAACGAGGATCGCGAGCGATCTTGTCGTGACCGCAATCGGAGTCGATCCGGAGACGGATTGGCTGCGTGGGTCCGGACTGCAACTCGACAACGGCATAGTGTGTGATGCAAACCTGTGGACTGGAGTACCAGGGGTCTTTGCGGCGGGCGACGTAGTTTCCTGGCCCAACGGCCAGTTCGGGCGACAGCGCCTCGAGACTTGGACGTCAGCAGCCGAGCAGGGTGCCGTTGCAGCGAAGAATGCCCTTGACCCGGCTACAGCCCGCGCCTACACGACGACCCCGTACTTCTGGTCGGACTGGTACGGGAACCGCTTGCAGTTCGTCGGCTCTCCAGTCGCCGACGAGGTTCAATGGATCGAAGGAGGCGTAGGCCAAGGCCGGCGTGCAGTCGCCCTCTACCGGAGAGCGGATCGCTGTGTCGGGGCGTTCGCCCTGAATGCCCCGGGCGAAACGATGAAGCTTCGCGCGCTAGTCGGACGTGGTACGTCCTGGCCGGAGGCCATTGTTTTCGCGGAGAGCAGGGCACGCAGCTACCTCGCTCGTCAATAGTGGGGCTCGGTCCTCACACGAGGGTCCAGGTGTCGCCGCCGCCGATGAGCTTCGCGAGCCGCTCGCTCGGGCTGCCGGGCGTCGCCTGCCGTGCGGAGGCGATCTGACCGCGGGCGCCGTCGTCGTAGGTCGGGCGCTCGACTTGGCGGAAGATCCCGATCGGGGACTGGTTGAGGTAGCCGGAGTCGGTCAGTCGTGAGATGGCGAAGGCCATGGTGGGGTCGGGGTTGTGTGCGTTGTGGACCAGCAGCATGTCTTCGGCCGCGTCTCCCAGGTCGGCGACGTCGACGATCTTCACGCCGCCGGTCTCGCTGTCGCGGATCAGGCCCTTGGACCCCTCCCCAGAAGACGACGGAGTGCCGAACCGGATCGGCTCGCCGTGCACGAGCGGGATGATGGCGTCGGCTTTGGTGTCGGGGTTCTTGATGGCGTCGAACGCGCCGTCGTTGAAGATCGGGCAGTTCTGGTAGATCTCGACGATCGAGGTGCCGCGGTGGGCGGCTGCGGCGGACAGCACGGAGGTGAGGTGCTTGCGGTCGGAGTCGATGGTGCGGGCCACGAACGACCCTTCGGCGCCGAGGGCGAGGGAGACGGGGTTGAACGGGTGGTCGAGTGAGCCCATGGGGGTGGATTTGGTGATCTTGCCGGCCTCGGACGTGGGGGAGTACTGGCCTTTGGTGAGGCCGTAGATCCGGTTGTTGAAGAGCAGGATCGTCATGTTGACGTTGCGGCGCAGGGCGTGGATGAGGTGGTTGCCGCCGATGGAGAGGGCGTCGCCGTCACCGGTGACGACCCAGACCGAGAGGTCCTCGCGGGCGGTGGCGATGCCGGTCGCGATCGACGGCGCGCGGCCGTGGATCGAGTGCATGCCGTAGGTGTCGAGGTAGTAGGGGAACCGGGACGAGCAGCCGATGCCGGAGACGAAGACGATGTTCTCGCGGCGCAGGCCGAGCTGGGGCAGGAAGCCCTGGACGGCCTTGAGCACGGCGTAGTCGCCGCAGCCGGGGCACCAGCGGACCTCCTGGTCGGAGGTGTACTCCTTGCCGGTCTGGGGCTGGTCGTTGGTCGGGACCAGCTCGACTCCTGATCGCAGGCCGGGGAAGGGCAGGTTCTCGGCACCTGTTGGCTCGGCAGCTGTTGACGTGGTGGTCACTTGCTCGCCTCCTCGGCGATGGGGGCGGGGGTGAGGTCGACGGTGATGCCCTCGGCTTCGGCGACGAGGCCGCCGATGGCTTCGGCGAGGGCGGCTGCCTTGATGGGCATGCCGTTGACCTGGTTGTAGCCGATGGCGTCGACGAGGTACTTGCCGCGCAGCAGCAGGCTGAGCTGGCCGAGGTTCATCTCGGGGACGAGGATCTTGTCGTACCTGTTGAGGATCTCGCCGAGGTCCTTCGGGAACGGGTTGAGGTGGCGCAGGTGCACTTGGGCGACCTGGTAGCCGGCCTTGCGGACCCGGCGGCAGCCGGCGCCGATCGGGCCGTAGGTGGAGCCCCAGCCGATCACGAGGACCTTCGCCGTGCCTGCTCCGGGGGGGCCGGAGGGGCCGTCGACGACCAGTGGCGGGAGCGAGTCGGCGATCCGGTCGACCTTCGCCTGCCGGGTCCGGACCATCAGGTCGTGGTTGGCCGGGTCGTAGGAGATGTTGCCGTGGCCCTCGCCCTTCTCGAGGCCGCCGATGCGGTGCTCGAGGCCGGGGGTGCCGGGGATGGC
>NZ_BAABKN010000002.1:0-103617 GCF_039543845.1 Nocardioides endophyticus
GAGCGAGCCATACCCCCAGCCTACGACTAACGAACCGCATTTTCCGTGCAGGACACTAGACGTCGAGCTCGGCGGCCGGATCGGCCAGCCGGAGCGACTCGAGCGGGTCGAGGCGACGCAGGTCGATCACGTGCCCAGTGCCGGTCGAGATCAACGTCTCGAGGGACGCCTTCGCGACGGCCGTCGACTCGAGCAGGGAGCCCGCCGGCTCCTCGCCGAAGGCCTTCGTGCGCATCGGGGTGCCGGTGCGCTCCGGGTTGATGCAGTTCACCCGGACCCGGTCACCTGCCCACTCGTCGGCGAGCGCCTGCGTCAGGTTGACCGTCGCGGCCTTCGCCGAGGAGTAGAGGCTGTAGCCGCTGCGGCCGCGGGTGTAGGAGCTCGAGGTGAAGAGCAGCAGGCTGCCCTTGCTCTCCCGCAGCAGCGGGTGGAACTCCTGCGCGATCAGGATCGGCGCGATGTAGTTGATGTCCGTGGCCGAGTAGATCGTCTCGTCGGACGCCTCCACCAGGGTCCCGCGCGGCAGCACGCCGGCGGTGTTGACCACGTAGTCGACGGAGCCGAATCGCTCGACGGCGTCCCGCGCGGCGGCGGAGATGTCCTCGCGCCGCTGGACGTGGGTCTGGGTCGTCGACCGGCTGTACGACGCCACGTTCGCGCCGTACGACGCGGCGAGCTCGGCGATGTCGGCGCCGATGCCGTAGCTGCCGCCGAAGACCACCATCGTCTTGCCGTCGAGCGCGGCGCGCATGGCCTCGTCGCTGCGCATCGCCGGAGCGTCGTTGCCGGTCAGCTGGAAGAGCTTGTCCGCGAGGTAGATGTCGATCGGCTCGGTGACCTTCATGTTGCGCTCGTCGCCGGGCACGACCCAGATCGGGACGTCGGGCAGGTAGCGCAGCACGACGGTGCAGTCGTCGGTCGCCTCGAAGTTCGGGTCCGCGCCGGCGTGCCGGTAGGCCTCCCGGATCGTGGAGAGCTTGAAGGCCTGCGGGGTCTGGCCGCGGCGGAGGGACGATCGCGGCGGGATGTCGCGAATCGTGTTGTCGGGGCCGACCTCGATGATGGTGTCGGCCGACGGGATCGCGACGTCGACGGCGTCGTGGGTGTCCAGCGCGGTGAAGCAGTCACTGATGATCCGTGCGCTCACGAGTGGGCGCACGGCGTCGTGCAGCAGGACCTTGCAGTCCTCCTCGCCCAGCGAGTCCAGCGCCGCCAGCGTGGTGTCGTTGCGGGTGCCGGCGCCCTCGAGGATCGCGGTGACCTTCGTGTAGCCGCCGTCGCGGACCATGGCGTGCACCGCGTCGAGGTGCCCGGGGGCCATCATCACGACGATCTCGTCCACGTCGGGGTGCCGGTCGAGAATCGCGAGGGTGTGCTCCATGATCGAGTGCCCGGCGATCTTGATCAGCTGCTTGGGCACGCCGAGGCCGACCCGTACGCCGACGCCCCCTGCGAGCAGCACGGCTACGTTCTTGAGCGGTCCCGACACGTGTCCTCCTCCTGGATTGCAACCGGCGTAGTTTCCCACAGGCGATGCGAACGAGCCGCCTCGGCGGGGTGTCGTCTAGGGTCGTCGGCATGGGGACCATCGACTCCGAGCTCGACGGTGGCCGTGATCTCCGAGAGGTGATCCGGGCCGAGTTCGCTCGTCTGGACACGGCAGACGCCGAGCTGGTCGATCGGCTGGAGGCACAGGCGCTGGTGGCCGCCGACACTGAGCCGGAGACACGTGCCCGGATCGCCCTGGCGGTCGTCGAGGGCGCGCACCAGATCGTCGCAGGGACACCCCCGGCCACGGGCCCGACCGTCGGTCAGCTCTCCGCTCGGCAGCTCCTTGCCGCCGCCCTGCGTCCTCGTCGTACGACGGGGTCGCGGTCGTGAGCGAGCTCGAGGCGCTGCCCGACGGCACGCGGCTGCTGCACATCGGGCCCCACAAGACCGGGACCACGAGCGTCCAGCAAGCGTTCTGGGACACCCGGGAGCTGCTGGCGGAGCACGGCGTGCTCTGGGCGGGCGGACTGGCCCATCCGATGAGCGCCGCGATGGCGGCCGCCGGCAACCAGCTCGCCACTGGCCAGCAGGGTGCTGGCGACGAGCGCTGGGCCGAGCTGGCCGCCGAGGTGCGCGAGTCGACGGCCCGGATGACGGTGGTCAGCAGCGAGTTCTTCTCCGACGCTCCGCAGTCGCGCGTGGCCGGGATCGTGCAGGCACTCGGGTCTGAGGAGACCCGGGTCGTGATCACGCTCCGGCCGGTCACTCGCATCTTGGCCTCGCAGTGGCAGCAGTACATGCAGAACCAGCCGCTGGTGAAGTACGTCGGCAACCCCGACTACGAGGGCTGGCTCGACCTGGTGCTCAACCACCCCGACCAGCACGACGTGTCGCCGTCCTTCTGGCGCCGGCACCGACACGACCGGCTGGTCGAGAAGTGGGCCGAGGCCATCGGTCCGGAGCGGCTGGTGGTCGTCGTGGTCGACGACGCCCGCCCGCGCGACATCCTCACCTCGTTCGAGCAGCTCACCGGTCTCCCGGTGGGCCTCCTGCAGCCGCGCGAGGCGTCCGCCAACCGCTCACTCACCCTTCCCGAGGTGACGATGCTGCGCGCGTTCAACGCGGGTTGGACGGATCGGGGCTGGTCCACGGCCGACTACACGCGCTACGTGCGGTTCGGCGCCGTCCGCCACCTGATGACGCGCACTCCGGCACCGGGTGAGCCACCGATCCGTACGCCGGCCTGGGCGGTCCAGCGGGCGAACGAGATCGGTGCCGAGATGGCCGCGAACATCGCGCGGACCGGGGTCCGCGTCAACGGAGACCTCACCCTGCTCGCCTCCGCCGAGCCGCGGTCGGTGGGCGACAACCCTGCCGTCGTCGAGGTCCCGGACGACGTGGTCGCTCGCTTCGCCGCCGGCCTCGCGAAGGTCATCGCAGAGACGCCCGCGCGAGAGGCGCCCGCCAACCGTCGCGCGGGACCGCTCGAGACCGCGGTGCGAGCGCACAAGATACGTCGTACGCGGGTCGGACCGGACGCTCGACCGGTCTCGGAGACGAGCCGGTGGGCGCTGCTGCGGGCCGCTGCCGGGAGGGTCCGCCGGCGCGTCCGGAGTCAGCGCCGGGTGTAGCCCAGGATGCGGTAGTCGGCCTCGTAGAACTCGTGGACGCGTGCCCGGACCTCGGGCGTGATCGGGACCTTGGAACTCGGGATCCCTTTGTCGTGGCTGGTCAGCTTCCGCGGGACCTCGTGGTCGAGGCCCAGGTCGAACCGTGCGTTGAGGTCGGCGACCATCGTCCCCAGACCGTCCTCGAGCCGGTAGATCTCCATGCCGGGCAGCAGGAACTCGGTCTGCGGTCGCAGGTGGTTGTCCAGGGCGTAGGGGTTGCCGGCGTACCTGGCCAGGACCCGGTCGGCCCACGCGGTCACCTGCTCCTCGTCGGTGGAGTCGAGCCGCCGGTAGCGCATCGAGAACTCCGAGCGGAACCGCGCGAGCGGGTCTCGGACGATCCCCGCGACGAGGTCGAACCGGCTCACGTCGAACAGCTCGGTGAGCAGCTCCGCGTGGTAGTGCTGGGGCGAGCACCGGAAGAGCTCGAACACCTGGGGGCGCACCTTCTTGGCCTCGCGGAAGTGCATCTCCCAGCCGACGGCCGTCATCATCCGCTCGATCGTGGTGCCGCCGGTCTTCGGGATGTGGACGAACAGGACGGCCCGGCCGTCCTTGACCAACACCGGCACGTCAACGCACTCCTCTTGCTTGCACCCCGGGCCCAGGTACGGACCACGTCGCGAAGCCTACTGGGCGTGGGAACGCCTAGAGTCACGGATCATGGCCGGGCCGGTGGCCGGCCGGTCGGCGAGAAGGCGGATCGGATGACCCTGGTGCGCAGGTTGCGCAGGTTGCGTGGGATCGCCGGTCGACTCCGCCCCGGAGCGTCTCGCACCGATGCCGCGTCGACGACGGGGATCGTCGAGCACTTCTCCCAGACTCTGCTGACGGGGTGGGTCTCGGTGCCGGCTGACGCGCCGCCGACGCGCGTGACGCTGAAGGTCGGGCCGGTCGGGGTGTGCTCGACGTACGCCACGCCGGGCGGTGCGATGCGTGGGTCCACCGGCGGGCCGGGCGGGTCCAAGCGCCGTCGGCCGGAGCCGGAAGCCGGGAGCCGCGACCCGATGCTCCCTGGGCCCAAGGGCGACCGCCGCAACAGTCGCCAGGAGATCCGGACCTTCTCCTTCAGGCTGCGCGACATCTGGGACTACTGCGGACCGGGCACGGTGGTGCGCGTGGTCGTGGGGGACCAGCCGCTGCCGATCAACCAGCACGGCATGTTCCTCAAGCCCCGCACCACGGGCGCACACACCCCGGCCGACCTGCGCGCCAAGCTGGAGAGCGGCTACGTCCTGGGCCAGTGGGGTCGCCTGCAGCTCTCAAAGCGCCTCGACACCGCGTGGCAGCAGTCGGTGCTGGCGCTCTACCAGCGGGTCCGCGGGGTGCTCCAGGCACACGGCGGGTACGACGCGTTCGTCATCTACGGGACGTTGCTCGGCGCGGTCCGAGACGGCGGCTACATCGGCCACGACGTCGACTTCGATGCGGCGTACGTCTCGCGCTCGCGGACCGGCCCGGAGGCCGCCGATGAGCTGATCCAGATCGCCCTGGCACTGGTCGAGGACGGACTTCGGATCGAGGCGCTCCCGGCCTGCCTGCACATCCAGGATCGCGACAATCCCGAGCACCGGATCGACCTCTTCCACACCTTCTTCGACGAGGCGGGGCTGCTGCGCCTCCCGTTCGGGGCGGCCGGCTCCACCGACTTCCACGAGTCCCAGTGGGCCGGCACCGAGGAGGTCGCCCTGCCTGGCGGTACGGCGCTCGCACCCCGCAGCCCGGAGGGACTGCTCGAGCACCTGTACGGCGCGGACTGGCGCCTGTCGAAGCCCGGCTTCAACTGGGACCTCGACCGGACGTCGGCCGCGGTCGACGGCCGGCTCTCCGTGGAGCAGCGCTCGAAGGTCTACTGGGCGGACTTCTACGCTCGCACCGAGTACACCACCGGCTCGACGTTCTTCGAGTTCGTCAGCGACCGACCGGGCACGCCCGGCACGGTCGTCGACATCGGCTGCGGAGACGGGCGTGACTCGTGCGCGTTCGGCGCCACTGGCTCTCGGGTGCTGGGCCTGGACCAGTCGCCGGTCGGCATCGAGCACGCGCGGCGACGGGCCGCGGACCTCGGCCTGGACCGGGTCGAGTTCCGCACCTGTGACGTCTCCAGGGTCGAGGACCTCGGGGCCGCCCTGGACGCCGTACGCGACTCAGCCGGTGCGCCGACGCTCTTCTACCTGCGGTTCTTCCTCCACGCGATCCGCGAGCGGGTCCAGGTCGCACTGCTGGACGCGATCGACGCGCACGCGCGTCCGGGCGACCAGCTCGCAGCGGAGTTCCGCACCGACCGGGACGCCGACACGAGCAAGGTCCACCCCAAGCACTACCGCCGGTTCCAGAACGGGCCCGAGCTCGTCGCCGACCTGCAGCGCCGCGGCTGGACGATCGAGCACCAGGAGGAGCGCAGCGGGCTCTCGCCGTACGGCGAAGAGGACCCGGTGCTGATGCGGGTGGTCGCCCGGCGCTGAACCGGGGCAAACTGGTAGGCACTGTGTGATCCACCCCACGTGGCGGTCTTGTTTCAGGCAGGTGACACGCGGCGTACGCTCACAGCGTCAGCATCGCTAGTCCGGTACCCCACCCGGCTCGATCCCGTGGTCTGGGAGCGAGTGGTCGGAGGGACCGGAACGAAAGGTTCGACATGACGCTCCACTCCCGGGAGACCGGGTTGCGGGTGGGGGTCGTCGGCGCGGGTCGCGTCGGCGCCGTCCTGGCTGCTGCCCTGCGCTCCGCCGGCCACGAGATCGTGGCCGCCGCAGGCGAGTCCGACGCCTCCCGTGCGCGCATCGCCGATCTGCTCCCGGGTGTGCCCACCCTGAAGCCGACAGCGGTCGCCCGCGCCTGCGACCTGCTGCTGCTGACCGTCCCCGACGACATGCTGCGCAACGTCGTCACCACGCTCAGCGACGCCGGCGCCATCCGCCCCGGGCAGTACGTCGTGCACACCTCCGGCCGCCACGGCCTCGACGTGCTGCGCCCGGCTGCCGAGCTCGGCGCCCGCGTGGTCGCGATGCACCCCGCGATGACCTTCACCGGCACCGCCATCGACCTGGACCGTCTCTCCGGATGCGTCTTCGGCCTCACCGCCGGTGATGCCGAGCGGCCGATCGCCGAGGCCCTCGTCGCCGACCTCGGCGGCAACCCGATGTGGGTGCCGGAGGAGATGCGCACGCTCTACCACGCCGGTCTCGCGCACGGCGCCAACCATCTGGTCACCCTCGTGACCCAGGCCATGGAGATGCTGGCCGCGGCCGGTGCCGACGACCCCGCCGGCACGCTCCGGCCGCTGCTCACCGCGGCCCTCGACAACGCACTCGAGCACGGTGACGCCGCGCTGACCGGGCCGATCGTGCGGGGCGACGTCAACACCGTCCGCGCCCACCTCGCCGACATCCGCGCCAAGACGCCGCAGACGCTGACGTCGTACGTCGTCCTCGCCCGCAACACCCTCGACCGCGCCGTGACCGACGGTCGGGTGCTGCCGATCCGTGCGGCCGCGATCCTGCGGGTCCTCGACGCGGCCGAGCGGGATGCCGCCGCGGTGCGACCGCACGCGCGTCGCCGATGAGCGCGACCCCTGCCGTCGCCTCGACCCGAGCTGAGCTGGCAGCGCTGCTCGCCGACGCCCGTGCCGCCGGCCGGCCGATCGGGCTGGTGCCGACGATGGGCGCCCTCCACGACGGCCACGCGAGCCTGATGCGCACCGCTCGCGAGCGCGTCGCCGACGGCCCGGTCGTCGTCTCGATCTTCGTCAACCCGCTGCAGTTCGGCGCGGGTGAGGACCTCGACCGCTACCCGCGCATGCTCGACGACGACCTCAAGCTCTGCGAGCGTGAGGGCGTCGACATCGTCTTCGCTCCCAGCGTCGAGGAGGTCTACCCCGGCGGCGACCCACAGGTGTCGCTGAAGGCCGGGCCGCTGGGCAAGGTACTCGAGGGCAAGACCCGGCCCGGCCACTTCCGCGGAGTGCTCACCGTGGTCGCGAAGCTCTTCGGGCTGGTCCGGCCCGACGTCGCGGTCTTCGGCCAGAAGGACTACCAGCAGCTCGCTCTGATCCGCCGGATGGTGCTCGACCTCAACATGGCCGTCGACGTCGTGGGCGCCGAGACCGTCCGGGAGTACGACGGGCTCGCACTGTCCAGCCGCAACCGCTACCTCGACGACGAGCAGCGCCAGCAGGCGACCGCACTCAACCGCACCCTGCGCGCGGCGCAGGACGTCGAGCGCTACGGTGCGGACGTCGCGCTGGACGCCGCGCGGGCCGAGCTCCGTGCCGCCGACGGGGTCGACCTCGACTACCTCGTCATCACCGATCCCGACCTCGGCGTCCTGCCCGACGTCGTACCCCCCGGGAGCGGGGCTCGTATCCTGATCGCCGCCCGCGTCGGCACCACGCGTCTGATCGACAACATGCCGCTCGTCCTCGGGGAACAGGTGGCGTCGCGAGAAGGAGAGTCCTCATGCTGCGGACCATGATGAAGAGCAAGATTCACCGCGCGACCGTGACCCAGGCCGACCTGCACTATGTCGGCTCGGTGACGGTCGACGAAGACCTGTTGGACGCCGCCGACCTGCTGTCCGGCGAGCTCGTGCACATCGTCGACATCACCAACGGCGCCCGGCTCGAGACCTACACGATCGCGGGCGAGCGCGGCTCCGGCGTGATCGGCATCAACGGCGCCGCGGCGCGGCTGGTGCACCCCGGCGACCTGGTCATCCTGATCGCCTATGGCCAGATGGAGACCGCCGAGGCGCGTGACTTCCAGCCGCACGTGGTGTTCGTCGACGCCGGCAACAAGATCCTCGCGACGGGCTTCGACCCGGCCGAGGCACCGCAGGGCTCGGGGCTGGTCCGCGGCGACCAGCTCGCCGCGCGTTAGATTTCGACAATGCCCGTCGCTTCAGTACGCCGAGTCCCCGGGCGCCTCCTCGCCCCCGATCCCGGGTGGACGACGACCGCCGACGTCGTCGTCATCGGCTCCGGCATCGCCGGGCTGACCGCCGCACTGCGGTTGCGTGGTGAGGTGGGCAAGGTCCTCGTCGTCACCAAGGATGTCCTGGCCGCCGGGTCGACGCAGTGGGCGCAGGGCGGCATCGCCGCCGCGCTCGGCCCGGGGGACACCCCGCACGAGCACGAGGTCGACACCCTGGTCGCTGGTGCCGGTGCGTGTGACCGGGCCGCGGTCGAGGTGCTGGTGACCGAGGGACCGGACGCCGTACGCGAGCTGATCGCCCTCGGCACGAACTTCGACCACGACCCCGACGGCGAGCTGTCGCTGACGCGCGAAGGCGGTCACCACCGCGACCGGATCGCGCACGCGGGCGGCGACGCCACGGGCGCCGAGATCCAGAGGGCGCTGATCGCGGCCGTCGAGCAGGCGCCGGAGATCGAGGTCATCCAGCACGCGCTCGCCGTCGACCTGCTGCTCGCGGAGGACGGCGGCGTCGCCGGGCTGACGCTGCACGTGATGGGCGAGGGCCAGCGCGACGGCGTCGGCGCGGTGCTGTGCCGCGCGGTCGTGCTCGCCAGCGGCGGGCTCGGCCAGGTCTTCTCGCAGACCACCAACCCGGCCGTCTCGACCGGCGACGGCATGGCCGTCGCGCTGCGAGCCGGCGCCGTGCTGCGCGACCTGGAGTTCGTGCAGTTCCACCCGACCGTGATGTACCTCGGCGCCGAGTCCCGCGGCCAGCAGCCGCTGATCTCGGAGGCGGTGCGCGGCGAGGGCGCGTTCCTCGTCGACTTCGACGGCAACCGCTTCATGCAGGGCGTGCACGAGCTCGCCGACCTGGCGCCCCGCGACGTCGTCGCCAAGGCGATCATGCGGCGGATGCTCGACAGCGACCACCCGCACATGTGGCTCGATGCCCGGCACCTGGGCGCCGCGTTCTGGGAGCGCCGGTTCCCGACCATCCTCGCCACCTGCCGCAGTCACGGCGTCGACCCGGTGACCGACCTGATCCCGGTCGCCCCGGCGTGCCACTACGCGTCCGGCGGCGTGGTCACCGACCTGTGGGGCCGCAGCAACGTGCCCGGGCTCTACGCCACCGGCGAGGTCGCCTGCTCGGGCGTCCACGGCGCCAACCGGCTGGCCTCCAACTCCCTGCTGGAGGGGCTCGTCTTCTCCCGGCGGATCGCGACGGTGCTGCCTGCGGAGCTGCGCCCGCTCCTGCCGCCGGTCGACGATCCGCGCACGCCCGACCTGGTGCCGGGCGCCGTACGCCGTGAGCTGCAGGAGGTCATGACCTCCCAGGTCGGGGTGCTGCGCAGCGCCGACGGCCTGTCCGACGCCGGCCGTCTGCTCGACAAGCTCGCCGGCGTCCCGGCCGCCGCCATCGACCAGGAGTCGTGGGAGACCACCAACCTGCTCACGATCAGCGGTGCTCTCGCCGACGCCGCCGCCCTGCGCGAGGAGACCCGCGGGTCGCACTGGCGCGAGGACTTCCCGGAGCGCGACGATGTCGACTTCGCGGGCCACTTCGACGTGGTGATGAGCGACGGCGTCTGCACGACGGAGTTCGTGCCGGCACCCGCGACGGACGGCGACCAATGAACACGCCGTACGACGACGAGCTCCGCGCTGCGGACCTCGACCCCGAGGCGATCCGTGCGCAGATCGCGGAGGCGCTCGCCGAGGACCTGCCGGGCGGGGACGTCACGTCGACCGCCACGATCGCCGCCGACGCGCAGGGAGTCGGCGTCTTCGCCGCCCGCGAGTCCGGAGTGGTCGCCGGTCTGGGCGTCGCGGCGCTGGTCTTCCACGAGGTCATGGGTGACACCGTGACGGTGACCGATCGGCTGCCCGACGGCGCTCGCGTCGAGCCCGGCGACGTCGTGATGCGGGTGTCCGGCCCGACGCGCGGCCTGCTGACCGCCGAGCGCACCGCCCTCAACTACGCCAGCCACCTCTCGGGCGTGGCCACCGCCACCTCGCACTGGGTCGACGCCCTCGCAGGCACCCGCGCCCGCGTGCTCGACACCCGCAAGACGCTGCCGACCTACCGCGCCCTGCAGAAGTACGCCGTGCGCTGCGGCGGCGGCGTCAACCACCGGTTCAGCCTCAGCGACCGGGCGATGGTCAAGGACAACCACGTGGTCGCCGCCGGTGGCGTGGTGCCGGCGTACGAGGCCGTGCGCGCGGCCTACCCCGAGCTCCGGGTCGAGGTCGAGGTCACCGACCTCGACCAGCTCCGCGAGCTGCTCGCCGCCGGCTGCACCGAGATCCTGCTCGACAACATGGACAGCGCGACGATGGCGGAGGCCGTACGCCTCACCGACGGCCGCGCGACGCTGGAGGCCTCCGGCGGGCTCACCATCGAGCGGGCGCGCGAGGTCGCCGAGACCGGCGTCGACTTCATCTCGGTCGGCGCGCTGACCCACTCGGTCAAGGTCTTCGACCTCGGGCTCGATCTGAGCGAGGGCTGACCGATGGCCCTCCTCGCTGCTGACATCGGCAACAGCCACACGGTGCTGGGGCTGGTCGCCGACGGTCAGGTCACGGCCGACTGGCGGGTGGCGACCGACGAGCGGCGTACCTCCGACGAGTGGGCGGTGCTGCTGCGCGGTCTCCTGGGGTCGGCCCTCGACGAAGTCGACGGCGTCGCGGTCTGCGCGACCGTGCCGGCGGTGCTGCACGAGTGGCGCGACATGCTGCTCCGCCACCTCCCCGACGTGCCCCGGATCGTCGTCGAGCCGGGCGTGCGCACCGGCGTCCCGATCCTGATGGACAACCCGCGCGAGGTCGGCACCGACCGGATCATCAACGCGCTGGCCGCGGTCCACGAGTACGGCGGCCCCGCGATCGTCGTCGACTTCGGCGGCACGGCCACGACGTTCGACGTGGTCAGCGGCAAGGGGCAGTACGTCGGCGGCGCGATCGCTCCCGGCATCGAGATCTCGCTCGAGGCGCTCGGCCGGCGTGGCGCCCAGCTGCGCAAGGTCGAGCTTGCCCGGCCGAGGTCGGTGATCGCCAAGAACACCGTCGAGGCGCTGCAGTCCGGGATGGTCTTCGGCGTTGCCAGCCAGGTCGAGGGGATCGTCGACCGGATGGTCGCCGAGCTCGGCGCCGACCCGGCCGATGTCACGGTGATCGCGACCGGCCATCTCGCCCCGCTGGTGCTCAACGAGTGCCGATGCTTCACCGACCACGACCCGTGGCTGACGCTGCGCGGTCTCGAGCTGGTCTATTCGCGCAACGTCCCGGCGGCGGAGGCCTGACCGCCGCGCAGATAGTGTCCTGATCGATTCCGGGCCTCCATTCAGAGCATTCCCGCACGTCGCTGGCTCGATTCCTGAATTCGGTGCGATAACCTCATCGAACGGTTTGTCTGATTTCGACCAACTCTTTCTAGAGGTGTTATCCGCATGGCTCAGAAGACCCACATCTTCCTCGAAGACGACCTCGACGGCAGCGAGGCCACCGAGACCGTGACCTTCGGACTCGACGGCTCGTCGTACGAGATCGACCTGAACGACAAGAACGCCGCCAAGCTGCGAGACGCCCTCGCGCCGTACGTCGGGCACGGCCGCAGGGTCGGGTCCGCTCCGCGTCGTGGTCGCAAGGCGGCGGCCCGCGCCGGCGGTCCCAGCGCGCGGGAGATCCGCGACTGGGCGCGCAGCAACGGGTACGACGTGCCCGACCGCGGCCGGGTCTCGGCGGACATCCGGGCGGCGTACGAGGCCGCCAACTGACGCAGCCCGCATCGCCGACTCGTGGTTTCGGCCTAGCGACCGGTGACGAGGAACTGGAAGTCGTTGTCGACCGACGTGAAGCTCCCGTTGTAGATATAGACGTCGAAGGTGGAGCCTGACGCGAACTGGTTGGTGGCGGCCAGGCGCACGTTCGCCGCACCCGTCGGAGGCACGTTGCCGCCGGCCTCGTCGACCTCGGGGGTCACGACGGGGATCAGGCTGAACCCGCTCTGCAGCGAGGTGTTCAAGGTGACGTGGTAGTGGCCGGGGCCGAGCTTGGTCACCGAGGTGACGTTGAAGTCGGTGTCCAGCGTCCCGTTGGCGGTCACCCGTGCCCAGGCGACGACCGCGTTGTCGCGGAAACGGGTCCCGACCGGCACGGTGGCCGCGTTGCCGGCGTCGTTGGCGATGAGCATGCCGTTGGCGGCGCGGACGGCGAACTGGTTGTCCGCGGTCGAGGTGAAGTTCGCGTTCGTGCTGTCGGCCCACACGAACGAGCCGGCGTGGACCGCCTGTGCCCGGCGGCCCGCAGCGAGGCTGAAGGCGGCGGCCGTGCTGCCGGTGCCGCCTGCAGCGCTGAAGTCGCCGGGAAGCAGCCCGGTCAGCGCCTGGGCCGTCTGGGCGGATTGGGCGGACTGGGCCGTCTGGGCCGTCTGGGCCGTCTGGGCGGACTGGGCGGACTGGGCGGACTGGGCCGTCTTGGCAGCCGGCGCGACCGCAGACCCAGCGAAGCTCTCCGTCGTCACGGAGCCCGGGGCGAGGTCCGCGGTGCCGAGGGAGGCGTCCTTGACGTCGGCTCCGGTGAGGGAGCCGTTCTTGACGTCGGTGCCGGCGAGCGACGAGTTCTTGATCTGCTTGCCGGTGACGGATGACTTCTTGATGTTCGCCCCGTTGATCCTGTCGGCTGCCCATGCGGGTCCGCCCATCGCGATGAAGAGTGCGAGCATTGCGATGACCAGCGCGAGGTGGTGCGAGGTGCGTCTCAACATGTGGTGGCCCCTGCCCGGGAGATGGACGGGCTTCTGGGCGACCCGTCGGTCTGCGCAACGTAGCGGCGTCGCGTGCTTCGTCGCCTGACCCAATCGGGCTAGTGCGGACCACCTCGACGGGCCGGTATGGACGTGTTCGCTCTCAGCGGACTGCATTGGCCCCTGCGAGGGAACGCGTAGGCTGTCAGCGGGGTTGGTTCTCTCGTACCTCCCCTCCGCTCAGGCGGGGGAGGGCCCCACGAAGCTTCAGGAGCGATGCGCATGTTCGAGCGGTTCACAGACCGAGCCCGACGAGTTGTCGTGCTGGCCCAAGAAGAGGCCCGCATGCTCTCCCACAACTACATCGGCACGGAGCACATCCTGCTCGGCCTGATCCACGAGGGCGAGGGCGTCGCCGCCAAGGCGCTCGAGAGCCTCGACATCTCGCTGGAGGCCGTGCGGGCCCAGGTCGAGGAGATCATCGGCCAGGGGCAGCAGGCGCCGAGCGGGCACATCCCGTTCACGCCGCGTGCCAAGAAGGTGCTCGAGCTGTCTCTGCGCGAGGCGCTGCAGCTCGGCCACTCCTACATCGGCACGGAGCACATCCTGCTCGGCCTGATCCGCGAGGGCGAGGGTGTCGCCGCGCAGGTCCTGCAGAAGCTCGGCGCCGACCTCAACCGGGTCCGCCAGCAGGTCATCCAGCTGCTCTCGGGATTCCAGGGCAAGGAGGCGTCCGGTGCGGGCGCCGCTCCCGGCGGCTCGTCCAGTGACGCCCCGTCGTCCTCGCTGGTGCTCGACCAGTTCGGTCGCAACCTCACCCAGGACGCACGCGAGGGCAAGCTCGACCCGGTCATCGGTCGCGAGCAGGAGATCGAGCGGGTCATGCAGATCCTGTCTCGGCGTACGAAGAACAACCCGGTCCTGATCGGTGAGCCCGGTGTCGGCAAGACGACGATCGTCGAGGGCCTGGCCCAGGACATCGTCAAGGGCAACGTCCCGGAGACGCTCAAGGACAAGCAGATCTACACGCTCGACCTGGGCGCCCTGGTCGCCGGCTCGCGCTACCGCGGTGACTTCGAGGAGCGCCTCAAGAAGGTGCTCAAGGAGATCCGCACCCGCGGCGACATCGTGCTGTTCATCGACGAGATCCACACCCTCGTCGGCGCCGGCGCGGCCGAGGGCGCGATCGACGCCGCCAGCATCCTCAAGCCGATGCTGGCCCGCGGCGAGCTGCAGACGATCGGCGCGACCACGCTCGACGAGTACCGCAAGTACCTCGAGAAGGACGCCGCACTCGAGCGCCGCTTCCAGCCGATCCAGGTCGCGGAGCCGTCGATCGCCCACACGATCGAGATGCTCAAGGGCCTGCGCGACCGCTACGAGGCGCACCACCGGGTGACGATCACCGACGAGGCGCTGGTCTCCGCGGCGACGCTCGCCGACCGCTACATCTCCGACCGGTTCCTGCCGGACAAGGCCATCGACCTGATCGACGAGGCCGGCTCGCGGCTGCGGATCCGTCGGATGACGGCGCCCGCCGACCTGCGCGAGTACGACGACAAGATCGGCGAGGTGCGCCAGCGCAAGGAGGCCGCGATCGACGGCCAGGACTTCGAGGCCGCCGCCCGTCTGCGCGACGAGGAGAAGCAGCTGATCCTCAAGAAGTCCGATCGCGAGAAGCAGTGGCGCGCGGGCGACATGGACGAGGTCGCCGAGGTCGACGAGGAGCTCATCGCCGAGGTCCTCGCCGTCGCCACCGGCATCCCGATCGTGAAGCTCTCCGAGGAGGAGTCGACCCGACTGCTCAACATGGAGGACGAGCTGCACAAGCGGGTCATCGGGCAGGACGAGGCCGTCAAGGCCATCTCCCGCGCGATCCGGCGTACCCGCGCCGGCATGAAGGACCCGAAGCGTCCCGGTGGCTCGTTCATCTTCGCCGGCCCGTCCGGTGTCGGTAAGACCTGGCTGTCCAAGACGCTCGCCGAGTTCCTGTTCGGCGACGAGGACTCCCTGATCCAGCTCGACATGTCGGAGTTCGGCGAGAAGCACACCGTCTCGCGGCTCTTCGGCTCGCCTCCGGGCTACGTCGGCTACGAAGAGGGTGGCCAGCTCACCGAGAAGGTGCGCCGCAAGCCGTTCTCCGTCGTGCTCTTCGACGAGGTCGAGAAGGCCCACCCGGACATCTTCAACAGCCTGCTGCAGATCCTCGAGGAAGGTCGCCTGACCGACTCGCAGGGCCGGGTGGTCGACTTCAAGAACACCGTCATCATCATGACGACCAACCTCGGCACCAGCGACATCTCGAAGGGCGTCAACCTGGGCTTCCAGCAGGGCAGCGACGCGGGGTCGTACGACCGGATGAAGAGCAAGGTGTCGGAGCAGCTCAAGCAGCACTTCCGCCCCGAGTTCCTCAACCGTGTCGACGAGATCATCGTGTTCCCGCCGCTGACGCAGGAGCAGATCGTCCACATGGTCGACAACATGATCGCGGGCGTCGAGCTCCGGCTGCGCGACCGCGACATGAAGCTCGAGCTGACCCAGGCAGCGAAGAACCTGCTCGCCGAGCGGGGCTTCGACCCGGTCCTGGGTGCCCGGCCGCTGCGTCGCACGATCCAGCGCGAGATCGAGGACGTCCTGTCCGAGAAGATGCTCTTCGGCGAGGTCGGACCCGGCCAGATCGTGCTGGTCGACGTCGAGGGAGAGGGGCCGTCCGCGGCCTTCACCTTCGCCGGCCAGAAGATGGGCGAGCTGCCGGACCTGCCGCCGTTCGAGACCGCCGAGGTGGCCTCGCTCGGTGAGGTTACGACCGACGGCCCGGACGACTCCGACAGCGGCACGGACGTCCCGCGCGAGATCTGATCAGTGCCGAGTCGGCGCAGATTGACCCACGAGTCGGCGCAGAGTGACCCCCACCAGGGTCACTTTGCGCCGACTCGGCGATTTCGGGCCCGTCAAGGGAGCGCGTAGGTCTCCGGGCCGGCGGCGACGACGAGCCGGTCCTCGATGAGGCTGGCGAGGCAGCGGATCCGCTGGTCCTCCGGTGACCACGCGGCGTCGAGCCGGGAGCGGTGCACCGGCCCGTCACTGTCGCGGAGCACGGCCAGCAGCCGGCCCCGGCACTGGCGGTCCGTCCCGGCCCAGGTCTGCACCTTGCGGGGCGGCCCGTCGTACGCCGGGTGGCCGGCGGCGCGCCAGGCGCACAGCTCGGCGACAGGACAGTCGCCGCAGCGGGGGTTGCTCGCCGTACACACCAGGGCGCCGAGCTCCATGACCGCGACCGACCAGGTCGCCGCGGTGGGTACGTCGGCGGGCAGCACCTCGAGCGCCACCTCACGCTCGGCCTTGGTGACCGCCGTCGAGGGGAACTCCGCTCCCTCGATGGTCCGCGCGAACACCCGGCGCACGTTGGTGTCGAGCACCACGTGTCGCCGGCCGTGGGCGAACGTGGCGATCGCGGCGGCGGTGTAGTCACCGACCCCGGGCAGCGCCCGCAGGGCGTCGTACGACGCCGGCACCTGGTTGTCGTGCCGCTCGGCGATCACGGTCGCCGCCGCGTGCAGCCGCAGAGCGCGTCGGGGGTAGCCGAGCCGTCCCCACGCCCGGACCGCCTCGCCGGTGGTCTCGGCGGACAGGTCGGCCGGGGTCGGCCAACGCTGCAGCCAGATCTCGTGGACCGGGAGCACCCGCGCGACCGGGGTCTGCTGGAGCATGAACTCCGAGACCATCACCGACCACGCCGAGGCGTCCGGCCCGCGCCAGGGCAGCTCGCGGGCGTGGTCGTCGTACCACCGCAGGATGGGTTCGTGGAGCTCGCTCATCTCGTCCCCATTGTCTCCGGAGTGGCACCACCGCGGGGGCCTCCCCCCTGACTAGCGTGAGTTCATGCCCGCCCTGACCCAAGGACCGTTGCCGGCCCGGGTCTACTGGACCCGCCGGATCATGGTCCTCGGCACCGCGCTGCTGCTGGTGTTCGCGATCGCCCGGATGCTCGGCGACAGCAGCGATGCGTCCTCGTCCGGTGGCGACGGTGCCGCCCGCCTGAGTGCCGACTCGTCCTCGTCGGCCGCGACTGAGGACCTGTCGTCGACGCCGTCGGCGAGCGCCACGAAGAAGGGCAAGCCCGGCAAGGGCACTGGGCCTACTCAGACTGGGCCCACTCAGACTGGGCCTACTCAGACGCAGTCCAGCCAGGCGCCGGTCCTCGCCCAGCCCGAAGGCACCTGCACCGGCTCCGACATCGCGGTCACTCCCTCCGTCGAGAACGCCGTCGGCGGGCGCGACGTGATGGTCGTGCTGCAGCTGCGCACGATGAGCTCGCCTGCGTGCACTTGGCGGATCTCGCCGGACACGTTGACCCTCGGGATCACCTCGGGCGACGACGCGGTCTGGAGCAGCCGCGAGTGCCGCCGGGCGATCCCGCGCCAGGACGTCGTGGTGCGCAAGGACGTGACCACCAAGGTCGGCGTCGTCTGGAAGGACGCCAAGCGCTCCGACGAGGAGTGCTCGTCACTCACGGACTGGGCCTCGCCGGGCTGGTACCACGCGACCGCCGCAGCCCTGGGCGGCGAGCCGTCGGACGTGCAGTTCGAGCTGACGACCCCGACGGCCGCGACCGTCACCGTGACGGCGACGCCCAAGCAGGACCCGACCAAGAAGCCGGGCAAGAAGTCGACGAAGAAGCCGGGCAAGAAGTCGAGCGACTCGCCGTCCGGCGCCGTGGACTAGACGCCGGCCCGTCAGCGTCGTCGGCGGGAGCCTGCCGAGCGGGGTGGTGCCGCCCGCATGTGGTCGCGCACCGGAGCCAGCAGGTCGCTCAGGACCTGGGTGTCCGTGCGTGACAGCGGCGAGAACAGCTGCTGGCGCAGGACCTCGACGTGCCCGGGAAGCACCTGCGAGATCAGCGACCTGCCGGCGTCGGTGATCGTGACGGTGACACTCCGCTCGTCGTCTGCCGACGGGGCGCGCGAGACCAGCCCTGCCTTCTCGAGCAGGCCCGCCTGGTAGGTCAGGCCGCTGCGGCTGTAGACGACGCCGTCGGCCAGGTCGGTCATCCGCTCGCTGCCGGTGGGGGAGTCCAGACCGAGGCGCGCGAGGAGCTGGAACTGCACGTAGCTCAGGTCTCCGTCGTCACGCAGCTGCTGCTCGACCGCGTGCCGCAGCAGCCCGGCCACCTCCATCAGAACGAAGTACGCGCCGAGCTGCACGGAGTCGAGGGGGGACGGTGGGGTCGGCGAGGTCGACATGACACCACCCTACAACTGCTTCACATTCGAAGGGGTGGCTTCGAATGTGAAGCAGTGCTAGCGTCGCTATGTGCTTCGAACTCGAAGCATTACTCGCTGATAGAGAGATACCGCCATGAAGGCCATTCGTTTCCACCAGTACGGCGACGCAGACGTCCTGCGCTACGAGGACGTCGAGACCCCTGAGCCCGGCGCCGGTCAGGTGCGCGTCCGGGTCGCCGGGACGACGTTCAACGGCGTCGACGCCAACATCCGCGCCGGCAACATGCAAGGACCGATGCCGCTGATGCTGCCGCACGTCCCCGGCCTGGACGTGGCGGGCACCGTGGACGCGCTGGGGGATGGCGTCAGCGCCCTCGCGGTCGGCGGCCCGGTCGTCGGCTTCCTGCCGTTCATCGTCGACGGCGCCTCCGCGGACTACGTCATCGCTCCCGCCGAGAGCCTGACGGCGGCGCCGTCCTCGATCCCGCTCGCCGACGCGGCCGCGCTTCCCATCGTCGGCCTCACGGCCTGGCAGGCACTGTTCGAGCACGCCGACCTCAGGTCCGGGCAGCGGATCCTGGTCAACGGCGCCAGCGGCGCCGTCGGTGGCTACGCCGTCCAGCTGGCCAACGCCGCTGGCGCCCACGTCATCGCCACCGGCGGCCCGAGCGCCAGCGAGCACCTCCGGGCCCTCGGCGCGGACGAGGTCGTGGACCACACCGCCACCGAGGTGGGCTCGGCGGTGACCGAGCCGGTCGACGTCCTGCTCAACCTCGCGCCCGTCACGCCCGAGCAGCTCGCGACGCTGGCCACCCTGGTCGGCGACGGCGGCGTCGTCGTCAACACCACCGTGTGGATGCCGGCCCCCAGCGACGAGGCACGCGGCGTGCGGGGCATCGACCTCTACGTCCGCAGCGACGCGCAGCAGCTCTCCGAGCTCGTGGCGCGCGTCGACCGCGGCGAGCTCGCCGTCGACGTCGCCGAGCGGGTGGCGCTGCAGGACCTCGCATCGGTCCACGCGCGCGCGGACGCGGGTGCGCTCACCGGCAAGGTCGTTGTCGTCCCGAGCGCCTGAGGCATGCCGGCCGCCGAGCCGGGGGAGCTCCGCTACACGTAGCGCTCGAGGATCGTGGACTCCGCGAGCCGGGAGAGACCCTCGCGCACACTGCGGGCCCGCAGCTCGCCGACGCCGTCCACGGCCTGCAGGTCGTCGATGCCGGCGGAGAGCAGCTTCTGCAGGGTGCCGAAGTGCTCGACCAGGCGGTCCACCACGGTGCTCGGGAGCCGTGGCACCTTGGCGAGCAACCGGTAGCCACGGGGGGCGACGGCCCCATCGAGGTGTTCGCCGGTGCCCAGCCCGAGCGCACGGGCGGCCGCTGCCGGGTCGACCAGCTCGGTGGAGGACAGCGACTCGAGGCGGGCGAGCACCGACTCCGGCGTACGCGAGCGGCGGCCGACTGGGAGGTAGTCACGGATGACCAGCTCACGCTCGATGTCGACGCCGGTGATGAGCTCCTCCAGCTGGAGGGAGAGCAGCCGGCCGTCGGTGCCGAGCTCCAGGACGTAGTCCTCGATCTCGCGGGCGATGCGGGTGACCATCTCGAGCCGCTGCGCCACGACCGCGACGTCGCGCACCGTGACCAGGTCCTCGATCTCCAGGGCCGAGAGGGTGCTGGAGACCTCGTCGAGACGCAGCTTGTAGCGCTCGAGGGTCGCGAGTGCCTGGTTGGCGCGGGAGAGGATCTGGCCGACGTCCTCGAGGACGTGCCGGGTCTCGCCGACGTACGCCGCGATGATCTGCATCGACTGCGACACCGAGATGACCGGGAAGCCGGTCTGCCGGGCGACCCGGTCGGCGGTGCGGTGCCGGGTGCCGGTCTCTTCGGACGGGATGGTGTGGTCGGGCATCAGGTGCACGGCCGCGCGCAGGATGCGGGTGACGTCCTTGTCGACGATGATCGCGCCGTCCATCTTCGCGAGCTCGCGCAGCCCGGTGGCCGTGAACGGCACGTCGAGCATGAACCCACCGGTCGCGATCGACTCGACGACCTTGTCCTGGCCCAGCACGATCAGGGCGCCGGTGCGGCCGCGGAGGATGCGCTCGAGGCCGTCGCGCAGGGCGGTCCCGGGCGCGATCGTCGCGAGTGTCGCGCGCAGGCGTAGCTGCTCGTCTGAGCGGTCGGTGGCCACCGACGTCCTCCCGTGGGTGTGGCTGGGGGCATCCGTGTCGAACCCCGCGCGGGCAGTCTAGGGCGTGAGCGACGTCTCGAAGGTCACAGAACGCTCACAGACGCGGGACTCAGGCGGGCCGGGGGCGCTCGCCACGGGTCTCCGCGGCGAGGTCGATCAGGCGCAGGGCTCCGCGGACGTCGGGCACGTCCACGACCCGCATGCCGTCGACGGTCCACGACTCGGGGGAGCGCGGCCCCTTGCGGCCCGGTTCGGTCGGCACCACCGCGAGCTGGAAGCCCAGCCGGGCCGCCTCGGCCAACCGCTGCGGCAGGTCGCGGACCCGGCGCAGCTCACCGGCGAGCCCGATCTCGCCCATCGCGACCATCCCGCGAGGCGCGGCGACGCCACGACTGGCCGAGGCGAGGGCGACCGCGACCGCGAGGTCGCTGGCGGGCTCGACGACCTTCGCCCCGCCGACCGTGGAGGCGAACACGTCCATCGTCTGCAGTCGGATCTGGCAGTGCTGGTGGAGCACCGCCATGACCATCGCGACCCGGGAGGAGTCGAGTCCGGACGTCGTACGGCGTGGGCGCTCGGCCGCGCTATGGGTCACCAGGGCCTGGACCTCGGCGAGCATCGGCCGGCGCCCCTCCATGGTGACCGCCACGCAGGTGCCCGGCACCTGGCTGTGGTGGTTTTCGACGAACAGGCCGGTGGGGTCGGTAACGGCCGTGATGCCCTCCGCGCCCAGGTCGAAGCAGCCGACCTCATCGATGGGCCCGAACCGGTTCTTCATCGCGCGGACCATCCGGAACCGCGAGTTGCGGTCGCCCTCGAAGTTGAGCACCACGTCGACCAGGTGCTCGAGCACGCGCGGACCGGCGATCGAGCCGTCCTTGGTGACGTGGCCGACGAGGACGGTGGTGATGTTGCGGGTCTTGGCGACCCGGATCAGGGCGGCCGCGACCTCCTTGACCTGGGTGACACCGCCCGGCACGCCCTCGATGCCGGACGCCCCGATCGTCTGCACCGAGTCCACGACCAGCAGCGTGGGGCGGACCTGCTCGATGTGGGTGAGCACCGCACCGAGGTCGGTCTCCGCGGCGAGGAAGAGCTCGTCGTGGACCCCGCCGGTGCGGTCGGCGCGCAGCCGCACCTGCGAGGCGGACTCCTCGCCGGTCACGTAGAGGGTGCGCCGCTGGTAGCGCGCGGTCTGCGCGGCGACCTCGAGCAGCAGGGTGCTCTTGCCGACGCCGGGCTCGCCGGCGAGCAGGATCGCGGCACCGGGGACCAGGCCGCCGCCCAGGACCCGGTCGAGCTCGGGGACGCCGCTGGTGCGGAACGCGGACTCCTTCACCGACACCTGACCGATCGGGACCGCCGGCGTGGTCACGGGGCTCGCCGTCGTACGCCCGGTCTGGACCACGGCGGCCTCGGCCACCGAGCCCCAGGCCTGGCACTCGCCGCACCGGCCGACCCACTTGCCGGTCTCCCATCCGCACTCGGAGCAGCGGTAGGCGGGCTTGGCGATCTTGGGCATGGGCACACGCTAGGCGGCGGCGCCGACAGCGGACCCACGACACCGCTCTTCGTCCGGGATACGTGTCAAGGAGCCGTCGGGTGTGGTGTCATTGGATCGATCAAGCGGCCACCCTGCAGGTCGAGGAGGTGTGGGTGACCCGGAGCGACGAGCACGCCGTCGGGCAGATTCATGCCCGGATGCCCCTGTCTGCTACCCCTCCCACGCTCGCGGACGTCGCTGAGCGGGCCGGGGTCTCCCGGCAGACGGTCTCCAACGCGATCAACAACCCCGACCTGCTCCGCCCGGACACGCTGGTGCGCGTGCAGGAGTCGATCGACGCCCTCGGCTACTCGCCCAACCGCGCCGCGCGCAACCTGCGCACCCGGGCCTCACACCTCATCGGCATGCGGATCGGGCCGGCGCAGGAGGGCACCGCGAACGCGACGATGGACCGGTTCGTGCACTCGCTCGTCGAGACGTCGCGCGAAGCCGGCTACCACGTCCTGCTCTTCGCCGGGACCGGGAGCCGCACCGACCCGGTGGCGGGGTACGACGACCTGCTGCGCTCGACCGCGGTGGACGCCTTCGTCGTCACCGACACCTACCTCGGCAACCCCCAGGCCGCCTGGCTGCAAGAGCGGCGCGCGCCGTTCGTCGCGTTCGGCCGACCCTGGGACACTCTCCAGCACGGGGGGCAGGCGCGGCACTCGTGGGTCGACGTCGACGGCGCCGCCGGCACCGAGCTCGCCACCCGGCACCTGCTCGACAAGGGGCACCACCGCATCGCGTGGATCGGGTGGCGCAAGGACTCGCGGATCGGCGAGGACCGCCGCTCCGGCTGGAGCCGTGCGATGCACGGCCGCGGCCTGCCGACCACCGGGCTCGCATCTCGGGTGGAGGACACGGTCGTCTCGGGACGCGAGGCCAGCGCGCACCTGCTCGACAGCGCCCAGCCGACGGCGTTCGTCTGCGCCTCCGACACCCTGGCGATGGGCGTGCTGCACACCCTCCGGGACCGCGGCCTCCGCGCCGGCGAGCACGTCGCCGTCGTCGGCTTCGACGACTCCCAGGTCGCGCAGGTGGTGCCGCCCGGCCTGACCTCCGTGCGGCAGCCGCTCGAGCAGGTCGCCGTCGAGGTCGTCTCCGCACTCGAGGCTCTGCTGGCCCACCCGCCCGTCAGTGGCAGCGGAGTGATGTTGACACCGACCCTCGCCGTACGCGGGTCGTCGTAGGTCCGTCGAGAGACGCGAAATGGCCCCCCGGACCAGGTCCCAGGGGCCATTTCACGTCACTCGACGACTCAACCCCAGCAGCTGGCCGCTGTGCACCGAGCCGACCACCAGTCGCCGGTGAAGGTCCACCTGCTCGAGGTGCTGCGCGACTACTCGGACCTGCGGGGTCCGGTCAGGCTGCAGAGCCCGGTCAGAACTGCCGCCACCACACGTTGACGGCGTAGTCGACCTCGGTGCCCTCGTGCTCGGCCAGTACGGCGTCCGCTACGGCCGGGTTGAACTCGATGCGCACCACCGATTCCAGGTCGGCGCGAGAGGTGAACGACCAGCGCATGTCGACCGGGATCCGGGTCCAGCCCCTCGTCGACCAGAACCGCTCGACCGCGACCGGGTCGACGTCCGGGTAGCCGCGGCGGAACCACGAGCCGAAGGTCGACCGCGTCGGGTCGTTGTCGATCACATACGCCGTGCCGCCGCGCCGTACGACCCGGTCCAGCTCCGCCAGGCCGGGCTCGCAGCCGGGCCCGAAGAAGTAGGCCCAGCGGGCGTGCACGACGTCGACCGACGCGTCGGGCTGCGGAAGCGCCTGCGCGCTGCCGGCGAGCACCGAGACGTGGGGGAGCCGCCGGGTACGGCGACGGGCCAGGGCGACCAGGTCGCCGTGCGGCTCGACCCCCACGACCGACGACGCGGTCGCGGCGAACCGTGGTAGGTGGAAGCCGGTGCCGCACCCGATGTCGAGCACGACGCGGCCGTCCCACGACGCCACCGACCGCATCGCGGCCTCGATCGCACCGTCGGGGTCGACGGCGCGGTTCTCGGTCTCGTACGTCGCGGTGTGGTTCCAGATGTTGGGGCTCGGCCGAGCCCCCGGGGAGACAGTCAGAGCAGTCAGAGTCGGACGAGGCCGTTGGGCGTCTGGAACTGCGCGGCGAGGATGCCAGGGGTGCCGTTGGGGGCGACCCACTCGACCTTCACGTCCTCCAGCGGAGCCTCGACGGACTCGCCGAGCCACTCGCTGACGCGCAGCGGGTCACCGGCGATCTCCAAGCAGGCAAGGGAGAAGTCCCCGCTGGCGCCGGTGCTCGGGTGCATCTCCGGGGAGCTCTCCCACTCGATGAAGAACGGCAGCTGCGGGTCCGCGATCAGGCCGTTGACGCCGATCTGCTTCCACCGGAGCGCCTCCCCGTCCGGGCGGTGCCGGCTGCCCAGGGCAGCCTCGCGGCCCAGCCGCGACTCGACGACGGAGATGTCCTTGACGGCGACGACCCAGCCGAGCCAGCCGCCACCGAGGGCGGAGCGGGCCCGGACGGCCTGGCCGAAGGGAGCCTTGTCGGATGCCGGGTGGTCCAGCACCTCGACGATCTCGAGGTAGGTGTCACCGGCGAGCGGCAGGATCATGTTGCGGGTGCCGAAGCGTGGGTGCACGCCGCCGTTGACGAAGTCCTTGCCGAGCAGTCCCCCGAGTCGCTGGGCGGTGCTGGCGAGGCCATCTGGTCCTGCGGCGAAAGAGAGATGATCCAAGCGCATACGAAGATTCTGAGCGCCCTCTTGACAGCCGTGGACACCGGGGTCGGTGTTTCTTGATGTCGAGAGGTTCGGACCTCAGCGGGGGTCAGCGGGGTGCAGCGCCAGAGCCGAGCGCGAGCGGACGTGCGCGTCGCAGTGCCGCACCAGCTCGTCGTACGCCGCCTTGCCCATCAGTGCGGTGAGCTCGGCCTCGTGGGTGACATAGACGGCCTCGGTCGCGACGTGTGCCTCGGTGTTGCCGGAGCAGTACCAGTCGAGGTCGTGCCCGCCAGGGCCCCAGCCGCGGCGGTCGTACTCGCCGATCGAGACCTCCGTGTACGACGTCCCGTCCTGGCGCTCGACATTGCGGAAGGTCCGGCGGATCGGCAGCTGCCAGCAGACGTCGGGCTTGGTCTCGACGGGGTTCTTCTCGAGCACGAACGCCAGTGCGTGCAGGGCGCAGCCCGCGCCGAGCTCGAAGTCGGTGCGGTTGTGGAACACACATGCCTGCTGGCCGTCGACGACGCTGGTGCGGGTCTTGCGCTCGCCGTCCTCGTCGACCTCGATCCAGTCCTTCTTCTTGACGGCGCGGCCCTTCGGCTTCTGCTGCCAGAGCTTGTCGTCGAGCATCTCGACGTACGCCGAGACCCGCTTCTCGTCGGCCTTGTCGGCGAAGTGCGCGCCGAGGGTGCAGCAGCCGACGTCGGGCGCATCGGCGTAGATGCCGCAGCAGCCCTCCCCGAAGATGCACTTGTAGCTCGAGGTCAGCCAGGTCAGGTCGCAGCGCATCACCTCGGACTCGTCGGCCGGGTTCACGAACTCGACGTACGCGCGGGGAAAGACCAGGTCGACTTCGGGCACGGACGCAACCCTACGTCGGCGCGCGTGACTAGTAGCGTGGAGCCATGCGTCTGGGCGTGCTCGACATCGGGTCCAACACCGGACACCTGCTGGTGGTCGACGCGCACCGCGGTGCGGCCCCGCTGCCGGCGTACTCCTACAAGGAGCCGCTGCGCCTGGCCGAGCACCTCGACGAGACCGGATCCGTGTCCCAGCAGGGGATCGACGCCCTGGCCGCCTTCACCGCCGGCGCCCAGCGAGTGGCGGAGGAGAAGGGCTGCGAGGACATGCTGGCGTTCGCGACATCGGCCGTCCGCGACTCCGGCAACGGCGACTCCGTGCTCGCCGAGGTCCGCGAGCGCACGGGGCTCTCGATCGCGGTGCTGTCGGGGGAGGACGAGGCGCGGCTGACCTTCCTCGCCGTACGACGCTGGCTCGGCTGGTCTGCCGGTCGGCTCTGGGTCTTCGACATCGGCGGCGGCTCGCTGGAGATCGCGGGCGGGGCCGACGAGTTCCCCGAGATCGCGGGCTCGCTGCCGCTCGGTGCGGCTCGGCTGGCCCGTCAGCACTTCACCGTCGACCAGCCCGACGAGGACGCCGTACGTCAGGTGCGCAAGGAGATCCGGGCCGAGATCGCCCGCGATGCCGGCCGGCTGCTGCGCCACGGTGCTCCTGACCACGCGGCCGCGACGTCGAAGACCTTCCGCTCGCTGGCCCGGATCTGCGGGGCCGCGCCGTCGGGCGAGGGCCCGTTGGTGCAGCGCTCGCTGCCGTTGAGCGCACTGGTCGAGTGGATCCCGAAGCTCACCGCGATGACCCGGGAGGAGCTGTCGGGGCTGCCCGGGGTGTCGCCGAGCCGCGCCCACCAGATCCTGCCTGGCGCGCTCGTCGCCGAGGCCGTGATGGACATCTTCGAGCTCTCCGCGCTCGAGATCTGTCCCTGGGCGCTCCGCGAGGGTGTGATCCTCGAACGTCTCGATCAGATCGGCGACCTGACATGAGCAGCGTGCCTCGCATCGGGCTCTCGACCGTCTCGGTCTACCCCGAGTCGTCGGCCCACGCGTTCGCGTACGCGTCGTCCCTCGGCTACGACACGGTCGAGGTGATGGTCGGCATCGACGCGCTCAGCCAGCAGACGTCGGCGATCAAGCAGCTCTCGGACCACCACGCGATGCCCGTGTCCGCTGTGCACGCGCCGTGCCTGCTCTTCACGCAGCGCGTCTGGGGCACCGAGCCCTGGGGGAAGCTCGAGCGGTCGGCCGAGATGGCGCACGCGGTGGGCGCCGAGGTCGTCGTCGTGCACCCGCCCTTCCGCTGGCAGAAGTCCTACGCTCGCGAGTTCGTCAACGGCATCGCTGCCCTGGAGGCCTCGACGGGGCTGGCCTTCGCGGTCGAGAACATGTACCCCTGGCGGGCCTCCGGCCGGAAGGCGGAGATGTACCTGCCTGGATGGGACCCCTCTGCCGAGGACTACGCCAACACCACGATCGACCTCTCCCACGCGGCGATCGCGCACTCCGGCGTCGTCGAGATGGCGACCCGGCTCGGCGACCGGCTGCGCCACATCCACCTGACCGACGGATCCGGCTCGGCCAAGGACGAGCACCTGGTGCCGGGCCGCGGGACGATGGGGGCCGACACCTTCCTGCGCCACCTCGCGACCACGGGCTTCTCCGGCGAGGTCGTGCTGGAGATCAACACCCGCAAGTGCGTCGATCGGGCCGAGCGCGAGCGCGACCTGGTCGAGTCGCTGGAGTTCGCGCGCGAGCACCTGGCCGTGGGTACGCCTTGATGTCTGCGGCCCCTCGTCGCGGACGCCGGCCCGGTGCCCCCGACACTCGGGCCGCGATCCTCGTGGCAGCCCGTGAGCTCTTCGCCGCTCACGGGTTCGCAGGTACGTCGGTGCGCGCGGTCGCGACGGCGGCCGGGGTCGACGCGGCGCTGGTGCACCACTACTTCGGCACCAAGGACGACCTCTTCCTCGCCGCCCTCGAGTTGCGCGTCGACCCCCGCGTGGCGCTGCTGCCGGTGATCGAGGGCGGGGTCGACGGTGCTGGGGAGCGGCTGATGCGACTCTTCGTCTCGGTCTGGGACGTCGAGGAGACCCGGCTGCCCCTGCTGGCGCTGGTGAGAGGTGTTCTCGACCCGGGCGGCCAGCAGCTGGTCCGCGACGGGTTCTTCCGGATGGTGCTCGGCCCAGTGGGCTCCGCCCTCGAGCTCGACCAGCCCGAACGTCGGATGCAGCTGGTCGCCTCCCAGCTGATCGGCCTGGTGGTGCTCCGCTACGTGCTGGCCGTCGAGCCGCTCGCCTCCGCGTCCTCCGAGGAGCTGATCGCGACGTACGCGCCGACGTTGCAGCGGTATCTGTCGGGGCCTTTGCCGTAGTCCCAGGGATACCCGGTTCACCGGGTGTCCCTCAGGTTCTGGGCCTTTGCAAAGCCCCAGAACCTCCAGCTTCCCCGGTGAACCGGGTATCCCGCACGGTTGCGATCAGCCCACCCCCGACGCATAATTCATCAGATGGTGAAAAACGCGGTGGAGATCCGCGGGCTCCGGGTGGTCCGCGGCAAGCGCCCGGTGCTCGACCAGCTCGACCTCACGATCGGCGGCGGTGTCACCGGCCTGCTCGGCCCCAGCGGCTGCGGCAAGTCCACGCTGATGCGCTGCCTGGTCGGGGTCCAGCAGATCAGGGCCGGCACGGTCGAGATCTTCGGCGAGGAGGCCGGCGGCAAGCCGCTGCGCGACCGGGTCGGCTACGTCACCCAGGTCGCGAGCGTGTACGACGACCTGACGATCGCCGAGAACCTGCGGTTCTTCGCCCGGGTGCTCGGCGTCGGCAAGGACGAGGTGGACCGGGTGGTCGACGCGGTCGACCTGGGACGCAACAGGGACCGGGTCGTCGGACAGCTCAGCGGCGGCCAGCGCAGCCGGGCCAGTCTCGCGGTGGCACTACTCGGCAGCCCCGACCTGCTGGTCCTCGACGAGCCCACCGTCGGCCTGGACCCGGTCCTGCGCGAGGACCTCTGGGCCCTCTTCCACGACCTCGCCGACAACGGGACCGCCGTCTTCGTCTCCAGCCACGTCATGGACGAGGCCGAGCGATGCCACCGGCTGCTGCTGATGCGGGAGGGCCGGATCATCGCCGACGGCTCGCCGGCCGACATCAAGGAGAAGGCCCAGGCGCAGTCCGTCGAGGAGGCCTTCCTCGCCATCGTCAGGCGGGACGCGGCATGAATCCCCGGATCCTTGGATTGAGGAGCCGAGGGACGAGGCGCCTCGAAATCACGGCAGCCGTCGCAGGACGAGTGCTCACCCAACTCCGCCGTGACCACCGCACGCTCGCGCTCCTCCTGGTGCTCCCGTGCCTGCTGATCACCCTGCTGTGGTGGATGTTCGAGGACACCCCGGTCTTCGACCAGGTCGGGCCGGCGCTGCTGGCGATGTTCCCGTTCATCGTGATGTTCCTGGTGACCAGCGTGACCACGCTCCGCGAGCGCAGTGGCGGAACCTTGGAGCGCCTGCTCGCCATGCCGATGGGCAAGCTCGACTTCCTGCTCGGCTACGCGCTCGCGTTCGGCGCCGTCGCGGCGGTCCAGGCGGCGCTGGCGGTCGGCCTCAGCGTCGGCTTCCTGGGCCTCGACGTCCAGGGCCCGGTCTGGCTGCTGCTCGTCGTCGCCGTCGTCGACGCCGTCCTCGGTACGGCGCTCGGCCTCTTCGTCAGCGCCTTCGCCCAGACCGAGTTCCAGGCGGTCCAGTTCATGCCGGCCGTGGTGATCCCGCAGATCCTGCTGTGCGGGCTGTTCGTCCCCCGCGACCAGCTCCCGCAGGCACTCGAGTGGATCAGCAACGTGCTGCCGCTCAGCTACGCCGTCGACGCGATGCAGACCCTCACCGAGACCACCGCCACCGGTGACGTCTGGCGCGACCTCGCGGTCGTCGCGGCGTACGCCGTCGGCGGGCTCGCCCTCGGTGCGGCCACCCTCCGCCGCAGGACCGCCTAGTTGTCCGCTCCCACGTTCTTGCCCGTGATCAGGTTCGGCGTGTCTACCCCGGCGCTGACGCCCAGGTACTCACCCGACGCGGCGTCGAACAGCACCGTGTAACCGTCGAACGAGATGTTCATGCCGTTCTCGGGAGTCGACCGAGGCTGGAACGGTGCGTCCACGGTGATCATCCAGACGCATCGAGTCGGGGCGACCAGCGAGTCTTCGGAGCTGCCGGGCATCCAGCTATCCGCCGTCGCGAACGTGAGCTGAGACGCGGCTGCTGGATAGTTCGTTAGTCTGGGAACCTTCGAGCCCTCGTCGTAGGCCTCCTGCACTGGGCGGGCGATCTGCCGTGCTGCCTGTACGGCAGTGTCTTCGCTCAGGGGCTTTCCTCCAGGGTCAGCCTGCGAAGCTGGGTTCGACCTCATCGCATCCACGATCCTCGGATCGGCATCCGCGCTCAGCCGCGGGGACGCCCCAGCGTCACAGTCCTCATCGCTCGCCACTGAGGCGATCACCGACTCATTCGCGGACTCTGCGACGCGGCGCTCGAAGGCGCCGGCCGGACTGGCCTGCCGCTCGACTGCTCGCTCGGGTGTGGAGCTGTGGTCTGCACCAACGACCGCGGCACTCCCGAGGGCTAGCGTGGCGACTCCCATGGCGGCGCCAATGGCGACGATTCTCTGGCGTCCACGACTCATGGACGGACCCTCCACTTCCACTCGGAGTTGCTCGGCTGGGACCCTGCAAGCGGCGGGTCGTTGACCTGTGTTGACTTCGGCGTCGGGAGCAGATATCTCGTTCCGGCAACGTCAAGGGCCCGGCCGAACATGTCGAACAGATGAGAGGTCCCCTGGGGCGTCGAGAACCTCGCCGCCGATCTGGAACCTTCTGCTGGTCCAGAATTGGACGTTGTTGCTCTTCACCGAGTTCCCATTGAAGTAGATATTGAACCGATTGGTCTCTGGGGCACGAGAGATCTGAAATTCGTCGGTCACATTGTCGTTGTGGTTCAACCGAGCCAGCCGGCAGTATGACCTCCCTCAACCCATCCTGCCGAGAATGGCCAGAACCACATCTCCGAGTTGATCCATCGTTGATTGCTTGGGGTGCAATCCGATGTCATCGCGGCGCGGTTCTAGTGCCGTACATTCCTTGATACTGGGCCCCGGTGGAATCACCGGCGCGAAGCGTCGAGTAACAGTGGCTGCTGATCGAGCATCCCGGAGTGTCCGCGGTTGCGGTGCCTGTTGACAGGATAGTTCCCGCCAAGGCGCCCAGGGTTCCGACGACCAACCTAATAACTTGTGGGCGTCTCATCATTGATCTCCGATCTTCTGCATCGTTCTTATCGACCACTCCTCGCCGCTGTCCATGCTCCGACGCGGAGCGCATGGGTTGTGAGTCCGAAGACCAGGGTTTCTTGTGTCGTGGGTGACAAGTCTTGATAGCCGAGACAGGGTCCCTGGGGTATGGCACGCCCGTTCTCAATCGTGCCCTCGGCGCGGCGTCCCCCCGGCGAAGGACCGCCTGAAATCGGCCGTCGGCGGAGGTCCGTCGTAGCCTGAGAGGTATGTCGCTCCTCCGTCAGCCCCTTCTCCTGCTCGCCCGCAGCGGGCAGGTCAAGAAGCTCGTCAGCACCATGCCGGTCTCGGCCGGAATCGTCCGCAGCTACGTCCCCGGTGAGACCAACGAGTCCGCCGCCGACGCGACCGCCGCGCTCGCCGAGGACGGTCTGCTGGTGACGCTCGACTTCCTCGGCGAGGACACCCTCGACGCCGAGCAGGCCGATGCGACGGTGGCGGCGTACGTCGACGTCCTCAAGCAGCTCTCCGCCCGCGGGCTGACCCGCAGCGCGGAGGTGTCGGTCAAGCTCAGCGCCATCGGCCAGTTCCTGCCGGAGGTCGGGCACAAGACCGCGCTGGAGAACGCGCGCACCATCTGCCGCGCCGCCCGCAACGCCGGCACCACGGTCACCCTCGACATGGAGGACCACACCACCACCGACTCGACGCTGAGCATCCTGCGCGAGCTGCGCAAGGACTTCCCCGAGACCGGTGCGGTCCTGCAGGCGATGCTGCACCGCACCGAGGCCGACTGCCGCGCGCTGGCCCACGAGGGCTCGCGGGTCCGGCTCTGCAAGGGGGCCTACCTCGAGCCCGAGGACGTCGCCTTCCAGGACCGGCTCGACGTCGACAGGTCCTACGTGCGGTGTCTCAAGGTGCTGCTGGCCGGCGAGGGCTACCCGATGATCGCCACCCACGACCCGCGCATGGTCGAGATCGCGTCCTCCCTCGCGAGCCGCTACGGGCGTACGCCGGGCACCTACGAGTTCCAGATGCTCTACGGCATCCGACCCGAGGAGCAGCGTCGCCTGGCCGGCAAGGGCGAGCGGATGCGCGTCTACGTCCCCTATGGCACCGAGTGGTACGGCTACCTGATGAGAAGGCTCGCCGAGCGCCCGCAGAACCTGTCATTCTTCGTCCGCTCGCTGATCTCCAAGAAATAGACCCAGGAATAGACGAGGGAACCATGTCCCAGACCGCGATCCTCGGCGCCGGAGTCATGGGCGAGACCCTGCTCTCCGGCCTGGTCCGTGCCGGCCGCCGCGTCGACAACCTCCTCGTCGGCGAGAAGCGTGCCGAGCGGGCGCGCGAGCTCGAGGAGCGGTACGGCGTCGCGGTGATCGGCAACCGCGAGGCGGCCGAGAAGGCCGAGACGATCGCGCTCGTCGTGAAGCCGCAGGACATGGGCGACGTGCTCGACGAGATCGCCGACGTCCTGCGGCCAGGCCAGCTGCTGGTCTCGCTGGCGGCCGGCATCACCACGGCCTTCATCGAGGCGCGGGTGCCCGAGGGCGTCGCCGTCGTCCGGGTCATGCCCAACACCCCGGCACTGGTCGACGAGGGCATGGCCGCGATCTCGCCTGGCAGCCACTGCAGCGAGGAGCACCTCGCCGAGGCCGAGGCGCTGATGGCCTCGGTCGGCAAGGTGCTGCGGATCCCCGAGCGCCAGCAGGACGCCGTCACGGCGATCTCCGGCAGTGGCCCGGCGTACATCTTCTTCGTCGTCGAGTCGATGATCGAGGCGGGCGTCCACCTCGGGCTGCCCCGCTCGACCGCCACCGACCTGGTCGTCCAGACGCTGGTCGGCTCGGCCAAGATGCTCCGCGAGACCGGCACCCACCCGACCGTGCTGCGCGAGCAGGTCACCTCGCCCGCCGGCACCACCGCGGCCGCGCTGCGCGAGCTCGAGATCCACAAGGTCCGCGCGGCGTTCCTCGCCGCGATGGAGGCCGCTCGCGATCGATCCCGGGAACTCGCCGAAGGTAGCTGATGACGATGGCGCTGCCGCTGACCTGGGGTGCGACCCCGGTCGAGGTGCGCCGACCGTACGCCGCCGACCACCTCGTCGACGGGACGATCCTGTCGATGACTCGGGGCATCTCCGTCGCCGCGCCAGTGGAGCTCACCTGGCGGTGGTTGTGCCAGATCGCCGTCGCGCCGTACTCCTACGACTGGATCGACAACCGCGGGCACAAGAGCCCGCGGTTCCTCACCCCCGGCGCCGACCGTCTCGTCCTCGGGCAGCGGATGGCGGTGGTGTTCAAGCTCGTCGCGTTCGACGCCCCGCGCCACTGGACGGCGGTGACGACGCCGGCCGGACGGCGCCTGCTCGGCGCGGTCGCCGTGACCTATGCGGTCGAGCCCTTCGAGACGGTTGCTGCGCAACCTCCTCAGGAACCACCGGCCGAGCACAGCTCACGGATCGTGTGCCGGATCGTCGTGGCGCAGGACGGGCCGGTCGGCTGGGTGTGGTCGCGGCTGCTCGCCTGGGGCGACCTGGTGATGATGCGCAAGCAGCTGCGGACCCTCAAGGCGCTCGCCGAGCGCGACGCCTCCTGACCGAACCAGATGGACCTTCACCGGCATCCTGAGGGTGTGAGCACGGTCCTCGACTTCGCGAGCTTCTACGCGGCGGCACGTCCGACGCTGCTGCGCACGACGTACGCCGTGACCGGCGACCGCCAGCTCGCCGAGGACGCCGTGCAGGTGGCCTTCGCCAAGGCCTACGCCTCGTGGTCGCGCGTGATCCGCGCCGACGACCCCACGGCCTACGTACGCCGGATCGCGATCAACGCCGCTCTCGGCCACGGCCGCCGGGCATTCTTCCGGCGCGAGACGTCCGTGGACCGGCTGCCGGAGCGGGCGGTGAACCCCGGCCTGGACGCGCTGGAGCGCGACGATGTCTGGCGGGCCGTCCGGGCCCTGCCGCCGCGGCAACGGGCCGTCGTGGTGCTGCGCTACTACGAGGACCTGAGCGAACGGCAGATCGCCGAGACCCTTGGGTGCCGGCCCGGGACCGTGAAGTCGCAGGCGTCCGCCGCGTTGGCCACGCTGCGGACCCTGCTGTCCGTCGACGCTCCGGGAGGGGACCGCGCATGAGCATCGAGGAACGCCTCCGCAGCCTGATGGCCGACGGCCTCGCTGGTCTCGACCCCGGACCGGGGGACAGGCTCGGGGCGGAGGAGCTCGGACGCCGGTTCCGGCGGCACCGCCGGATCGCCGAAGGTGCTGCTGCCGTTGCCGTCGTCGCGCTGGTCGCCACGGTGGTCGCTGTGCCGAGGCTTGTCGGCGACCGGGAGTCCGCACCCGCTCCCGCCCCGCCGGTCGGCGGCAGCTGGCACGCGGGCGCGCCCTCCCCGGTCGGCGCGCGCTGGATGCCCGTCACGGCGTGGAACGGCACCGAGGCCTTCGTCCTCGGGGGTGGCATCGACCCACCGTGCCCGCCCAACGCCGACTGCGTCGCCGCCGACACGATGGCCAGCGACGGCGCGGCGTACGACCCGAGGACCGACGTTTGGCGCGAGATCGCGGACGCCCCGGAGCCGATCGGCTACTGGTTCCGCCCGGTGGTGGTCGGCCGGACGTTGGTGCTCTTCGACGGCAATCGTCGCTGGCTTGCCTACGACATCGAGAGCGACACCTGGGCGGTCCTTCCCGAGGCGCCGGCACGGCTGACCGACACCGGCACGGTCCACGCCCTCGACGGCCGAGTCTTCATCGCCGCCAGGTCCGGCCGCGTGCTGATGCTGGACGTCGCTCGCCGGCAGTGGTCGGCTCTGCCTGCAGACGAGCAGGAGCCTCGGCTGAGGCCGTACGCCGTGCTCCCCACCGACGACGGGATCTTCGCCTGCGCTGCGGATCCGGAAGTGGCGCCCGACGACGGGGACACCCCACCCTTCACCATCGTCGACCGCTGGGACGGTGGGGCCTGGAGTGCACGCTTCCCGACGACGGGCACGATCGGCGATCTCTGCGCGCACTGGACCGGCACCCGCCTGGTCGCGCTGGACATCCAGACCGCCCCGGGGCTCGACGGCAACCCGCCGATGGGCGGTCGGCTCGATCCGGAGACGGGGGAGTGGAGCCCGCTTCCTGGCGCGCCCGATGTCGACTCCCGGCGCGGGGACGGCTGGTACCCCCACGCTGCCGACGGCCCACTCATGGCCGGCTGGGGTTACGTGTACGACGACGCCGCCGAGACCTGGACACTGCTCGGCAAGCCGGACTCGGCCGTCGACAGCCAGCAGGGTGCCGTGTGGGCGGACGGGCGACTGCTCGTGTTCGACGGCATCGACGAGGCGACGGCGTACGACGACCCCTCCGGGATCTCGGCCGAGACCTGGATCTGGAGTCCCTGACCCCCGGTACTGTCGGCCTCGTGATCGAGCTGAGCAAGGGCCAGGAGATGGTGCTGCCCACCGACGGCGGTCTGCTTCGGATGGGGCTCGGGTGGGACAAGAACCCCAGCGCCGGTCCGTTCAGCAGCGGGACGCGCGACGTCGACCTGGACGCCTCGGCGGTGCAGTTCGGTGGTGGCCAGCTCTTCGACCTCGCCTTCTACAACAACCCGAAGACCCGCGACGGCTCCGTCGAGCACCTCGGCGACAACACCACGGGCAGCGGCGAGGGCGACGACGAGGCGATCACCGTGGACCTCGCGAAGGTGCACCGGCAGATCGACACGATCTTCCTGCTCGTCACCAGCTACCAGGGCCACACGCTGGAGTGGGTCGCCAACGCCTACTGCCGCGTCGTCGACGAGCAGGGCGTCGAGCTGGCCCGGATCACGCTGACGCTCGGCGTGCCCGAGACCGGCGTCGTGATGGCCCGCCTCTCCCGCGACGGCGACGGGTGGCGGCTGCGCGCCGTCGCCGAGGGGATCGGGGTCAAGCTCCCGACGGAGTCCGGGCTGAAGCTGAAGCGCTTCCTCTGAGCCTGCGCCTCAGGGGGCGGCTCTCAGCTCGCCCATCAGGCCGACGACGTCGTCGACGATGCCGCGTACGACGGGCATCCGCGACAGCTTCACCAGTCGATCCACGATCGGCACGATCCGTCGCACCATCGTGCGGGTGCGCTCCTGGCCCGGGCTCTGGTCGTAGACCCAGAACAGCACCATGCCCATCTGCAGCAGCCAGAGCAGCTCGGGCAGCTCACGGCGCAGCGCCGGCGCGACCTTGGCGTCCGAGCCGTCGAGCAGGGTGGCGAAGAGCGCGATGCTGGCCTCACGAGCGGGCGCGGACTCCGTGCTGAACGGTGAGAGCGGGCTGGTCGGCTCGGCGGCGTTCTTGAAGAACTGACCGGCGAACTCGTGGTGGGGTGCCGCCACGTCCAGCCACGACGCGAGGACTCCCTCGAGGCGAGCGCTGAACGTCTTCTCCCGCGCCAGCACCCGGTCGGCTGCGTCGGCGTGCTCGGTCTGGAGCTGGTCGTAGAACGCCTGGACCAGGTGCTCCTTCGAGCCGAAGTAGTAGTAGGCGTTGCCGACCGAGACCCCGGCCTCGGTCGCGATCGCGCGCATCGTGGTGCGGTCGTAGCCGCTGCCGCGGAAGAGTCGCATGGCCGCGTCGACGATCGCCCGTCGGGTCTGCTCAGCCTTGGGCGATCGGGCTGCAGGATCCGGCACATCCATCAGCGTAGTCACCTCCCGCCGCACCGCTGCGTGCCAGGAGGTGGCGGATCCCCGCGGCGCTGCTGGCCGCGCCGCGGGCGAGAGGCAGGAGGTGCGGCTGGGCCAGCCGCTCGGCCATCACCCGGTGCCGGCGCGTCGCCCACAGGCACATCACCCAGGCGTGCTCGTGGGTCCAGACCGACCCGTCGTCACCGACCACGGTCAGGTCGGCGAGGGTCGCGTCGTGGTCGAGCGTCGGGAAGAGCCGACGAGCCTCGGGCGATCCGGCAGGGACCAGGGCCAGCGGCACCAGCAGCGGTTGGCGGGCCAGCCAGTCGGAGAACCGCCGGCAGAGCGGGCAGTCCGGATCCGTCAGGACCGTGAGCGCGACCCCGGTCATCGCGGGTACGCCGGAGCGGGCGGCACGAAGCCCTGCGGTGCCACCGGGGCGGTGCGGAGGCCCTCAGCCCGGCTGCGCCGACGGATCGCATTGAAGACGTAGACGTTGAGGAAGTGCAGGGCGCCGAGCGTCAGCATCACCACGCCGACCTTCACGCTGAGCGTGTCGAACAGGCCGCTGAGGTCCTCGACCGGGTCGTTGATCCGCAGGAAGAGCACTACGAAGCCGAGGTTCAGCAGGTAGAAGCCGACCACGAGGAGCTTGTTGACCGCATCGGTCAGGCCCTCGTCGCCGGCGAAGACGTCGGCGAGGAAGACCCGCCCGTTGCGAGACAGGGTCGTGGCCACCCAGATCGTGAGCGGGACGGTGACGAGCAGGTAGACGAGGTAGGTGCCGACAGTCCAGGTCATCAAGTTCTCCAACTTCATCGGAACACGGTGTTGAACGTGTTCAATTCGGGTTGAGGTCGACCATAGCCCATCTTTTGAACACGTTCAAGAAATGGTTCAGAGACCGATCGCAGCCTCGGCCGCGGCCAGCACCGGAGCGGTCACCTCGCGGCAGCGCTCGGCCCCCGCGCGGTAGACGCCGTCGACGTATGCCGGGTCGGCGGCCAGCTCGGCGTACCTCTTCTGGAGCGGCTCGAGCTCGGCGACGACCGCGTCGGCGACGCTGCGCTTGAGAGCGCCGTACGTCGTGATGCCGTCGGCCGAGCCGCCGCAGGCGGTGAGGATCTCCAGCAGATTCGTCACCCCGGGCTTGGCGGGATCGGCCCGGACCGCGTCCGCTCCGACGTCGGAGTCGGTGACGGCGCGGGCGATCTTGCGGCGTACGACGTCGGGTGGGTCGAGCAGCAGGATGACGCCGCCTGCCGCCGAGTCCGACTTGCCCATCTTGCGGGAGGGGTCGTCGAGCCTCATCACCCGCGCTCCGGCCGCGGGGACGGTCACCTCCGGGATCGTGAAGACCGGCCCGTAGGCATGATTGAAGCGGGTCGCGAGGTCGCGCGTGAGCTCGACGTGCTGGCACTGGTCGGCGCCGACCGGCACCTGCTGCGGGCGGTAGAGCAGGATGTCGGCCGCCATCAGCGCGGGATAGGTGTAGAGCGAGACCCGCGTCGAGTCGACACCCCTGCCCTTCTCCTTGAACTGGATCATCCGGTTCAGCTCGCCGGTGTACGCCGTGCACTCGAGCAGGTAGGCGAGCTGCGCGTGCGCCGGCACCCGACTCTGGATGAAGAGCGTCGACTCGTCGAGGCCGGCGGCGAGCAACAGCGTCGCCATCTCGCGTACGACGTCCCGCAGCCGAGCGGGCTCGTGCGGCGTCGTCAGCGCATGCAGGTCCGCGATGCCGTAGAAGCAGTCGCCCTCCTGCTGACCGGCTGCCATCGGACGCAGTGCGCCGAGCAGGTTGCCGAGGGTGAGGTGGCCGCTCGGGGTGAGCAGCGACAGCTTGCGGTGCGGGGACGGCAGGTGGTGCGACATGGGATCTCCTGGTGTGAGGAGCCCACGGGCCGCGGGTTGAACAAGCTCTGTCGACAAGCTCTGCCGACGAGATCGGCCGCCCGTGGGCGGCCGATGGATGGTGTGCTTCGAGAGTGGGCCGCCGCTCAGGCGGGCCACCACTGGGTGGTAGGGGTCGTCAGCACCCATCCAGACTAGCGGTAGCGTCCGTCACATGCCCCTGCCGCCGGTCCAGCACTCGTCGACCCAGTGCTCAGGGCGGGCCACGGTCGTCTTCGACCAGAGCCTGACCGAGTACGACTTCGGCCCCGAGCACCCGATGTCCCCACTGCGGGTCGACCTGACGATGCGGCTCGCGACCGAGCTGGGCGTCGTGGGCGAGCGGCTGCGCGTCGTGCCCGCTCCGATGGCCAGCGACGAGCTGATCGCGACGGTGCACACGCCGGAGCTGATCGCGGCGGTCACCAAGGCCAGCAGCGATCCGCAGGCGTACGACGCCCTGCACGGCCTGGGCAGCGACGACAACCCGATCTTCCACGACATGCACCACGCCACCGCGCACATCGTCGGCGCGAGCGTCGAGGCCTTCCGGCAGGTGTGGAGCGGGGAGTCTCTGCACTCCGCCAACATCACCGGTGGGTTGCATCACGCGATGCCCGACAGGGCCAGCGGCTTCTGCATCTACAACGACGTCGCGGTCGGCATCCAGAGCCTGCTCGACCAGGGGGCGGAGCGGGTGGCGTACGTCGACCTCGACGTCCATCACGGCGACGGCGTCGAGAAGATCTTCTGGGACGACCCGCGGGTCCTGACCATCTCCCTGCACGAGACCGGACAGATGCTCTTCCCGGGGACCGGCTTCCCGCACGACCTCGGCGGCCCGGAGGCTCTCGGGTCGGCCGTGAACGTCGCGCTGCCGCCGGGCACCGGGGACGCCGGCTGGCTGCGGGCCTTCCATGCGATCGTGCCGCCGCTGCTGCGCGAGTTCAAGCCGCAGCTGCTCGTCACCCAGCACGGCTGCGACTCCCATGCCGAGGACCCGCTGGCCCACCTGATGCTCACGGTCGACGGCCAACGGGCCGCCTACCTCGCCGTCCACGACCTGGCGCACGAGGTGTGCGAGGGGCGCTGGGTCGCCACCGGCGGCGGTGGCTACGCCATCGTCGACGTCGTGCCGCGGGCGTGGACGCACCTGCTGGCGATCCTCTCGGGCGCGCCGCTCGGGCCCGAGGTGGACACCCCGACGGCCTGGCGCGAGCACGTACGTGAACGGCTCGGCCGGGTCGCACCGATGCGGCTCACCGACGGCCGCACGCCGGCGTACCGGGACTGGCGGGAGGGGTATGACCCCGACACCTGGCTGGACCGCGCGATCCATGCCACCCGCATGGAGGCCTTCCCGCTGCACGGCCTCGATCCGCTGCCGTAGCCGCTCTCGCAGGGGCTCGGCGGAGATCGACGGCCTGCGATTGGTGCAAGCGGACACGCCGTATCCCCATCGCTTCTTTGGTGAACCCCTTCCCCACGAGTCACATCAGGCTCTATTCTCACGGATGCGCGGCGCGTGTGACACCGGCGGGGAAGCCGGTGGCGCGTCGTACAGAAAGAATCGGTGCACGATGGCTACCAGTTCCGGGGACGTCTCTGACTCCACGTTCCTCACCGTTGCCGAGGTGGCAGCGCGGATGCGTGTCTCCAAGATGACCGTCTACCGACTCGTCCACGGGGGCGACCTGCCGGCCGTTCGGGTCGGTCGGTCCTTCCGCGTGCTCGAGGCCGACGTGGACGAGTACCTGCGCAAGAGCTTCTACAACGCGGGCTGATCGGCAGTCCATCGGTCTGAGACCGGGCCCAGTGTGTCCGGATGGACCGGCCGATTCTGCCGGGGCACCAACCCCGGATAGGCTGGGCCGGTCCTCCGGGCTCTTCCGGGGGCAGCTGTCATGGCTGTTGAAAGGTTTCCCTGTGGGTTCTGTCATCAAGAAGCGGCGCAAGCGTATGGCCAAGAAGAAGCACCGCAAGCTGCTGAAGAAGACGCGCGTCCAGCGTCGCAAGCTCGGCAAGTAGGGCCGAGCGGCTCCTTCGCCGTATGGGCAGCGCCGGCAGGGTCGTCCTCGTCACCGGGGTCTCACGTGACCTCGGTCGGAAGTTCGCGCGCGCTGCTGCGGCCGACCCCGACGTCGCTCGGGTCATCGGCGTCGATGCCGTGCCGCCTCGCGGCGACATCGGCGACGTCTCGTTCGTGCGCGCTGACATCCGCAACCCGGTCATCGCGAAGGTCATCGTCAAAGAGGACGTCGACACCGTCGTCCACATGAGCGTGATCTCGACCCCCGGCAGCGCCGGGGGCCGCAACACGATGAAAGAGCTGAACGTCATCGGGACGATGCAGCTCCTGGCGGCGTGCCAGAAGGCCCCCGGCCTGCAGACACTCGTCGTGAAGTCGACGACGACCGTGTACGGCGCGAGCAGCCGCGACCCGGCCATGTTCACCGAGGACATGGAGCCGCGTCGCGCGCCGCGTTCGGGCTACGCCAAGGACGTCGCCGAGATCGAGGGGTACGTGCGCGGGTTCGCCCGCCGCCGCCCCGACGTCCGGGTGACGCTGCTGCGCGCGGCCAACGTGATCGGCCCCAGCGTGACCAGCCCGCTGACGTCGTACTTCCGGCTCCCCGTCATCCCGACCGTGCTCGGCCACGACGCGCGGCTGCAGTTCCTCCACGAGACGGATCTGCTCGCCGCACTCCGGCACGCCACGCACACCGACATCGCGGGCACCTTCAACGTCGCGGGAGACGGTCTGCTGATGCTGTCGCAGGCGTTGCGTCGCCTGCAGCGGCCGACCATCTCGTTGCCGTCCTTCGCGGTCGGCAACGTCGGCTCCGTGCTGCGCTCCGCTCGCCTGGCCGACTTCTCGCCCGAGCAGACCGCCTTCCTGACCTATGGCCGCGGCGTCGACACCACCCGGATGCGCGCTCAACTGGGCTTCGAGCCGACGTACACGACGGCCTCGGCGTTCGCCGACTTCGCCGCTCCACTGACGACGAGCGGGGGGCGCACCGACCGGGTGCTGGCTCGCCTCGCCGAGCGGCTGCCGGACCCGGACGCCGCAGTGCACGTGCCCCAGGCGACCGTCGGACGGAGTGACCATGGGTGACGCCGAGATCATCCCGATCGGCACGCGCGGCCGCCCGGGCCGCGCGACCGGGACCCAGCCGTCCTCGGCCGCACGCAGCCTCGCCCCGAAGTCGGCGGCCCCCAAGTCCACCTCGCGTCCGGCCCCGAAGGCAGCTCCCAAGCCGAAGCCCACGCCGAGGGCCCAGCCCAAGGCGAAGTCGGCGCCCCCGCAGTCCGAGCAGCCCGTCGAGCGCCCGCCGGTCACCACCGACCTCCCGACGCGTGCCGGCGGCATCCCGGTCGCCGACTGGCTGGCCGCGGTCCAGGGCGCTGCCGCTGAGGTGTTCGGCGCGGACTGGGAGCCACAGCTCGCCCGATTCCTGGCCTTCCTCCGGCGTCGGGTCGCCGGCAACTACCGGATCGACGAGTACGGCTTCGACCAGGAGATCACCGAGCGGTTCCTGATGGCCGCGCTGCGCCCGATCGCTCAGAAGTGGTTCCGGATCGAGGTCCGGGGCATCGAGAACATCCCGACCGACGGTGGTGCGCTCGTCGTGTCCAACCACTCCGGCACGATCCCGGTCGATGGCCTGATGACGATGGTCTCGATCCACGACGAGGTCGGCCGGTTCCTGCGTCCCCTCGGCGCGGACCTCGTCTTCCAGATGCCGTTCGTCGGCTCGATGGCGCGGCGCAGTGGCGCGACCCTGGCCTGCACCGAGGACGCCGAGCGGATGCTCAGCGGCGGGGAGCTGGTCGGCGTCTGGCCGGAGGGCTTCAAGGGCATCGGCAAGCCGTACGCCGAGCGCTACAAGCTGCAGCGCTTCGGCCGTGGCGGGTTCGTGTCCGCCGCCGTGCGCACCGGGGTCCCGATCATCCCGCTCTCGGTCGTCGGTGCCGAGGAGATCTACCCGCTGGTCGGCAACGTGCCCTCGCTGGCCCGGCTGCTCGGCGTGCCCTACATCCCGATCACGCCGTTCTTCCCGCTGCTCGGGCCGCTGGGCCTGGTGCCGCTGCCGTCGAAGTGGCTGCTCGAGTTCGGCGAGCCGATCCGCACCGATGAGTTCGACGCGGGTGCCGCCGACGACCCGATGCTGGTCTTCAACGTCACCGACCAGGTGCGCGAGACCATCCAGCAGACGCTCTACTCGCTGTTGATGAAGCGACAGTCCGTCTTCAGTTAGTACTGAAGGCGCCGGTCAGCTCACCGGATCTCGACCCGCCGGCCACGACCTCGCGAGCTCGGTCGTGCGGCTTGCTCGATCACCATCAGCGGATCCGCTGGCGCGTCTCCGCTAAGGCGTCGGCTTGCTCCCCGGGAGCAGCAGCCCCGTGACCGGGTCGAGCACGCCGTGCAGGATCCCGTCGACCCCGTCGACGACCTGATTGAGCGGCGAGGCCGTCGGACTGGCGCCGGACGGAGGCTTGCTGCCGCTCGGGTCCTTCCCGGTGAGCACGCCGGTCAGCCCGTCGGTCAGGTCCTTGACCGGGTTCGGGGTGCCGCTCGGCGTGGGGTCGGCCGGGTCGAGGACGCTGCCCGGCGGGACGGCGCCATCGACCTCGGGCAGCGCCGGGTCGGTCGTCGGGTCGGTCGTCGGGTCGTTGCCCTGGTCCGTGCTGTGCTTCGTGCCGTCGCGCTTGCCCTTGCCCGGCACGATGTCGGACTGGTTGATCGGCTGGGCGGACGGTACGGCGGGCAGGTCGATCGTCTCGGCGGCGAAGGGCAGCGGGATCGAGGTGATCGGCGTGCCGCCGCAGGTGGCGCACTGCTGCTCCGCCTCGGCATCGATCTGGGCGAGCGTGTTGGCCGCGGCGATCAGCTCGTCGCGGGCGGCGTACGGGATCTGCGGCTCGATCTCGATGAGCCGGTCCATGCTGCTCGACGCGAAGTCGCGAAGCGTGGCGATCGAGGACGCCCGGCCGGTGTGGGCGTAGTCGGCCAGCAGCAGATCAGCGCCCGCGGTGGCCTGCTCGGTGAACGTGCCGAGGGTGCTGGCGATCCGCTCGTCGTCGCCGAGGTCGCTGTCCTGGGTCAGTGCGGTGACCTCGTCGAGGCGGCTGGAGGCGTTGGCGAGCTCGGTGCTGCCCTTGCGCTGCTCCCCGAGCGACAGACCGGTGTGGGCCGACTCGATGATCCGTTTGATCGGGTAGAGCGACTCGCCGGGCAGCGCCGACTGGGACGCCACGGCGACCGAGGTCGTGGCGCCGGCGATCGCGAGACCGCCGACGACAGCGGCGATCCGGCGTTCGCGAGATGTACGACGGGCGGGGAGCCTGAGCCTGGCCGCGTCGTCCGGGACGAGCGCGGACTCTGCCTCCGCCATCAGCCGGCTGCGCAGGGCGGCGACGAACTCCGGCCGTGGCTGCGGTGCGGGGACGCCGCGCAGGGCGCCGACCAGCTCGAGGAGCTGTGCGTCTCGCGCGTCGGTGTCGCGCGCGTGGTCAGCGTGTCTGGCGGCACCGGTCGAGGACAGCTCGACCAGGGTGTCGAAGTCGTCAGCGCGACGACGCGCCCGGAGCCCCCATGTCATGTCGTGCTCAACGAGGGGTCAGGCGGCGGAGTTACGGCGGATCGGCGATCCGCCTGAACGATTGCGGGGAGTCGCGGCATCAGTCCCGGATCCCTTCCGGCATCAGCTTGGCGAGGTTGCGCACCCCACGGAGCTGGAGCTGCTTGACGGCGCCGTCGCTGCGCCCGAGGACGGCGGCCGTCTCGGCGATGCTCATCCCCTGGAGGAAGCGCATCACGAGGCAGTCGCGCTGCTCGGCGGGCAGCTCGGTGAGGGCCTGCATCAGGACCTCGTTGGTGAGGCCGGCGAGGACCGTCCCCTCGGGTCCGTCGGTCGCGTCGTCGTGGAGGCTCATGTCCTCCGTGGTCATCTCCAGGCGGGTGCGGCCCGCCTTGAAGTGGTCGGTGGCCAGGTTGCGCGCGATCGTCATCAGCCAGGCGCCGAAGTCCTTGCCCTGCCAGCGGAAGCCGTTCATGCTCCGCAGCGCGCGGAAGAAGGTCTCCGAGGTGAGGTCCTCGGCCAGCGTGCTCGAGCGGGTCCGGTAGAAGAGGAACCGGTAGACCGATCCCTGGTAGTGGTCGTAGAGCAGTCCGAACGCCTCGGCGTCGCCCTGGCGGGCCAGCTCGACGAGCGCGATCAGCCGTCCGCGCTCGGACTCGTCCTCCTCGGAGGAGGCGGCCAGGTCGGAGTCGTCGTACCCGCCGGGGCCGCCGCCGGTCGCGCTCGTGCGGCTGGTGGCCGCCTCCGTCAGCAGCCAGTAGCCGGCGGGCCCCCCGGGAAGCGCTGGGACGGATGGCGCCGGAAGGGGCAGCAGGGCCTCGGCGACGAGCCGGCGCAGGGCGTCGAGCCCGCGTGCGACGTCGTGACCGACCTGTGCCATGTGACGAACCCTCCCATGCTTCCCTCCTCAGCCATTCCCCGGTAAACGCGAGTTACTCCTCCTGGACCAGACCAGAAGGTAAAGCCGGTGCCGGCGCCGGCGGTCTCAAACGGCGGAGCATCAGTGGCGCCGGCCGCGCAGGGCCAGGCCAGCGGCGATCGTGCCGCTCGCCGCGCCCGCGATCCCGCCCGCGACCAGGCCGGCGCGCAGCGCCTTGCGGCCGGTGCGGTAGTCGCGGATCCGCCACCCCTGCTCGCGTGCGTGCGCGCGCAGCTTGGCGTCCGGGTTGATCGCGCAGGGGTCGCCGACCAGCGAGAGCATCGGCAGGTCGTTGTAGGAGTCGGAGTACGCCGAGCAGCGGCGCAGGTCGAGGCCCTCCCGAGCGGCCAGCGCCTTGACGGCCTCGCCCTTGGCGGGCCCGTGCAGCATGTCGCCGACGAGGTGGCCGGTGTAGACGCCGTCCACGTGCTCGGCGACCGTGCCCATGGCGCCCGTCAGGCCGAGCCGGCGGGCGATGATCTGGGCGATCTCGATCGGGGCAGCGGTCACCAGCCACACCCGCTGCCCCTCGTCGAGGTGGAGCTGCGCGAGTGCGCGGGTGCCGGGCCAGATCCGATGGGCCATGCCCTCGTCGAAGATCTCCTCGCCCAGCTCCTCGAGCTCGGCGACGGTGTGGCCGGCGATGAAGCTCAGGGCCGACGAGCGGGCCTCGGCGACGTGCTCGGGGTCCTCGACGCCGACGACGCGGAAGTAGGCCTGCTTCCAGGCAGCACCGAGGATGTCGCGGGTGGTGAAGAACTTGCGTCGGTGCAGCCCCCGGGCGAGGTGGAAGATGCTGGCGCCCTGCATCACCGTGTTGTCCACGTCGAAGAACGCAGCCGCCCCGGCATCGGGTGGCGCGGCGAGCGCCGACTCCACCTCCGTGGCCGCGGCCGCTGCCTCGCCTGCCAGGGTGGACCGCTGCTGCAGGTTGCGTGGTCGCGGTCGGCGGTCGGCGGGCGTCACATCCGCAGGGTAGACCCATCCGGCGCCCGTTGCGGGTGTGGAAGTATCCACCCATGTCCGGCATCCGCGACGTGGCCGAGCTCGTCACCGAGGCGGCTGGAGAGAGCCCCGACCGCCTCGCGGTCGTCGAGGCTGGCGGGCGGAGCCTGACCTGGGCCGAGCTCGAGGACGAGGTGGGCCGGGTCGCCACCGGCCTCGCCGCCTCCGGGATCGTCGGCGGGCACCGGGTCCTGATCGCGATCGGCAACCGGATCGAGTTCGTCACGACGTACCTCGGGGTCCTCCGGGCGCAGGCCGTGGCTGTGCCGGTCAACCCACGCTCGACGCCGAGCGAGCTCGCCCGGATGGTCCAGGACTCCGGCTCCCGGATCGTGGTCGCCGACTCCGAGACCGTCGTCGCCGTACGCGAGGCTGTCGCGACCCTCGAGACACCTCCGCGCCTGGTCGTCGTCGGCGCCACGCTGCGACCGGGGGAGCGCGGCTACGACCAGCTCCGCGCGCAGCCTGCACGCCCCCTGCCGCCCCTGCAGGATCCGGAGAAGCTCGCGGCGCTCCTCTACACGAGTGGTACGTCGGGCCTGCCGCGCGCCGCGATGCTCACCCATCGGGCGCTGCTCGCCAACATCGAGCAGGTCGCCCGGGTCGAGCCGCCGATGATGCACGGAGACGACGTCGTGCTCGGGGTGCTGCCGCTCTTCCACGTCTACGGCCTCAACGCCGTGCTCGGAGGCGTGCTCCGGCACCGCGCCAAGCTCGTGCTGGTCGAGCGGTTCGATCCCCAGGAGACGCTGGCGATCATCGACGACGAGGCCTGCAGTGTCGTACCGGTCGCCCCGCCGGTCTTCGCCTACTGGCGCGACGAGCCCGACCTGAAGGAGCGGCTCGGACCGGTCCGCCTGATGCTGTCCGGCTCCGGGCCGCTCAGTCCCGAGGTGGTGCGCGAGTTCAGCGAGCGCACCGGCGTACCCGTCCACCAGGGCTACGGGCTCACCGAGGCATCGCCGGTAGTGACCAGCACGCTGTGCAGCGAGACCTTCCAGGTGGGCTCCGTCGGCGCGGCCCTCCCCGGCATCGGCGTCCGGCTCCTCGATGACGACGGCCGGCCCCCGGAGGGCGACGACCCGGGTGAGATCGAGATCCGCGGAGCCAACTTGTTCAGCGGCTACTGGCCCGACGGCGCCGGCGGCCCCGACGACGAGGGCTGGTGGCCCACCGGGGACGTCGGCTTCCTCGACGTCAGCGGCGACCTGTTCCTGGTCGACCGCCTCAAGGAGCTCGTCATCGTCTCCGGCTTCAACGTGTACCCGGTCGAGGTCGAGGACGTCATCGAGGAGGTCCCGGGCGTCGCCGAGGTGGCGGTCATCGGGGTGTCGCACGAGCAGACCGGCGAGGCGGTCGTCGCCTACGTCCGCGCGCCCGGCGCCGACCCGGAGCTCATCACGGCAGCGGTGCGCGACCACTGCGCCGTACGCCTGGCGCGGTTCAAGCAGCCGTTGCGGATCGAGATCGTCGACGAGCTGCCGCGCACCGTCACGGGCAAGGTCCAGAAGGGCCGGCTCCGAGGCATCGAGCGACGTCGTTCCCTGGGCCTGTTGGAATGACGGAGCCTGCGGTGACCGAGCCTGGAACGACAGCCCCCCGGATCACGCTCTACTCGCGCCCGGGCTGCCACCTGTGTGACGACGCCCGCGCGGTGATCGAGCGAGTCTGCGCCGACCTGGGTGAGGCGTACGTCGAGGTGTCGATCGACGGCGACCCGACCCTGACCGCGCGGTACGGCGAGGAGATCCCGGTGACCCTCGTCGACGGCCGGCAGCACGACTTCTGGCGGGTGGACGAGCGCCGTCTCCGGACGGCGCTCGTCCACTGATCGCAGCCTCGGCCCTCAGACCGAGAAGCGGGCCACGGACCCGCGCAGCTCGACGGCCATCCGCGACACCTCGTCGACGGCGGTGCGCGTCTGCGCGAGCGCCTGGGTCGTGGCGTCTGCCGCCGAGGACACTCCGGTGATGTTGGTGGCGATCTCGCTGGAGCCCGTGGAGGCCTCGGCGACGTTGCGCGACATCTCGTTGGTGGTCGCGGTCTGCTCCTCGACCGCCGAGGCGATGGTGAGCTGGTAGTCATTGATAGAGGCGATGATCTCGGAGATCTCACCGATCGCCCCGACGGCGTCGGTGGTGTCGCCCTGGATGGCCTCGACCCGGCGCGCGATGTCCTCGGTGGCCCGCGCGGTCTCCTGAGCGAGCTCCTTGACCTCGTTGGCCACGACCGCGAAGCCCTTGCCGGCCTCGCCGGCACGGGCGGCCTCGATGGTGGCGTTCAGCGCGAGCAGGTTGGTCTGCTCGGCGATCGAGGTGATCACCTTGACCACGTTGCCGATCTCCTGCGAGGAGACGCCCAGCTTGGCGACCGACTCGTTGGTGCTCTCGGCCATGGAGACGGCCTGGGAGGCCACGCGTGCGGCGTCGTTGGCCGACGTCGCGATCTCGCGGATGGAGGCGCCCATCTGCTCCGAGCCGGCCGCGACGGTCTGCACGTTGCGCGACACCTCGTCGGCAGCACCTGAGACGACTCCGGCCTGGACCGAGGTCTCCTCGGCGCCGGCTGCGATCTGCTGCGACGACGCCGACAGCTCCTCCGACGCCGCGGCGAGCGCCTCCGACGACTCCGACATGGTGCCGATCAGGCCGCGCAGGTTGCCGGTGGCGACATCGAGGCTCGAGCCCATCAGGCCGATCTCGTCCCGGCTGGTGAGGCCGCTGGTCCGGGTGAGGTCCCCCTCGGCCATGGCGTCGGCCACCTTGCGGACCTGGGCGACGGCGCTGGCGATCCGACGAGAGACGAGCAGGCCGATCGCGAGGACGGCGATGATCCCGAGGGTGAGCACGATGATCGAGGTGTTGCGGGCGGCGGTGTAGCTGGAGTGCGCGGACTTGGCCCTGGACAGGGCCTGTGCCTGCTCCGAGTCAGAGAGCGCCCCGAGCTCGGTGCTGATCTCCTCGGCGAGCGGGGAGACGTCGGAGTTGTTGACCGTGAGCCAGCGGTTGAGCTCCTGCTTCTCGGCGAGCGGGCCCAGCTGGGTGTCGACCGCGTCGATGTAGGCGGGAAGCAGTTCGCGGATCTTGGCCACGTGGGCCGCGTTGGCGGTGGTGACGCCGGTGGCGACGTACTCGTCGACCTGCTGCAGGAATGTGTCCTGGAGCGCGACGTACTCCTCCTGCGTGGCCTTCTCGTCCGGGCCGTTGCCGGCGAGCAGGATGTCGCGGGCGCTGATCGCCAGGCTCTTGCGGGTGACCGCGATCTCCCCGAGCACGCGGACCGCGGTGAGGTTGTTGCTGTAGATCGCCTGACTGGTGTCCGCTGCGCGGTTCAGCTGGACCATGCCCAGGATGCCGACGATCAGGGCGGCCACAACGCCGACCACGGCCGGGACCAGGATCTTGGTGCGGATCCGGCGATCGGACCACCACTTGGTGATGACGGACGGGTGAGCAGCGGGCGTGGAGTTCACGCGTGCCATGGGAGTTGCTCCTCGAGATCGGGCTGACCGCGGTTGCGGGTGGACTGCGACACCTCACCCATCGGCAGGTTCTCGACCTGATCAAGAGGTGTGCTCAAAAAGCTGTCCGGGAGACCCGCGTGAGGTGGTTCATCTCACATGTGCTAGCCGTACGGCCCGGCTGGCCTGCTCTCGTTTTGTTCTCCCGTTCACAAACTCCTACAGTGATCGAGCCGCCGGGCACGGGGAACGGAGACGTTCGACTGCGTCCGACGACGGCCCAGCAGCCCCCTGGCTATGGAGAAGGCAACTGCAGTGACCGGACGGACATCAGCCGACAGCTCTCGGGACATCCCCGAAGCGACGGTCGCGCGGCTGCCCATCTACCTGCGGGCGCTCACGACGCTGTCCGAGCAGGGCACCGGCACCTGCTCCAGCGAGGAGCTCGCCGTCGCCGCCGGCGTCAACAGCGCCAAGCTGCGCAAGGACCTCTCGTACCTCGGCAGCTACGGCACCCGCGGCGTCGGGTACGACGTCGAGTACCTGCGCTACCAGATCGCCCGCGAGATCGGGGTGACCCAGGACTGGCCCGTGGTCATCGTCGGCATCGGCAACCTCGGTCAGGCGCTCGCCAACTACTCCGGCTTCCGGAGCCGGGGCTTCCGGGTGGTAGCTCTCCTGGACGCCGACCCGGCCCGTCGCGACGAGGTCGTCGCCGGTGTGGAGGTGCAGGCGTTCGACAACCTGGAGCAGATCGTCGGCGACCACGGGGTCGCCATCGGGGTGATCGCGACGCCCGCCGTCGCCGCCCAGGACGTCGCTGACCGGATGGTCGCCTGCGGCATCACCAGCATCCTCAACTTCGCGCCGATCGTGCTCTCGGTCCCCGACCAGGTCGACGTCCGCAAGGTCGACCTGTCGATCGAGCTGCAGATCCTGGCCTACCACGAGCAGCGGAAGGCGGCCACCGCATGAACACCCCACGAAGTCGCACGCTTGCCCCGCTTCGCTCCTCCAGCCCACGACTCCGCGGAGGCCCCGCATGAGCGTTCTCGTCGTGGGTATGTCCCACAAGTCCGCGCCGGTCTCGCTCCTGGAGCGGGTCGCCCTCGACGGGGACGGCGTCCACAAGCTGATCGACGACGTCGCCGCGTGCGAGCACGTCACCGAGGTGACGGTCATCGCGACCTGCAACCGCCTCGAGATCTACGCCGACGTCGACCGCTTCCACGGCAGCGTCGAGGAGGTGTCCCGGCTGCTCATCGAGCGCGCCGGCGAGGCCACCGAGGCGATGCTGCCGCACCTCTACGTCCACTACGACGACGGCGCCGTCTCCCACCTGTTCCAGGTGGTGGCCGGGCTCGACTCGATGGCGCTCGGTGAGGGCCAGATCCTCGGTCAGACCCGCGACGCCCTCAGTGCGGGTCAGGAGATCGGCACCGTCGGTCCCTCGCTCAACGTGCTCTTCCAGCAGGCCCTCCGGGTCGGCAAGCGCGCCCGGGCCGAGACCGACATCGACCGGGCCGCGCCCTCGCTGGTCTCCGCCGCGCTCGACCGCAGCCACACGGCCGTCGGCGACCTGTCCGGCAAGCGGGCCCTGGTGCTCGGCGCCGGCGCTATGGCCGGCCTCGCGACCGCGACGCTGTCGCGACGCGGTGCCGCCAGCGTCACCGTCGCCAACCGCACCTCCGGCAACGCCGACCGCCTCGCGGGGGAGTACGGCGCCCGCTCGGCCCTGCTCGCCGACCTCGAGGCCGAGCTTGCGCTCGCCGATGTCGTCGTCTCGTGCACGGGCTCGACGGGCACCATCGTCACCGCCGCGATGGTGGCGGCCGCGACCGTCGATGGCCGCGAGCTCGCGATCGTCGACCTGGCTCTCCCGCACGACGTCGAGCCCGAGGCCGGCGCGCTGCCGGGCGTCACGCTGATCAACCTCGCCGAGCTCGCCGACGAGCTCCGCGACTCCGAGGCCGGCCGAGAGGTCGAGGCGGTGCGGCGGATCGTGACCCAGGAGGTCGCGGCGTTCCTCTCCGCCCGTCGCCAGGCGAGCGTCACCCCGACCGTCGTCGCGCTGCGGTCGATGGCCACCTCCGTCGTCGACGCCGAGATGGACCGCCTCTCCGGCCGCCTGCCCGACCTCGACCCCGCCACCCGCGCCGAGGTCCTGCACACCGTCCGCCGGGTCGCCGACAAGCTGCTCCACGAGCCGACCGTCCGGGTCAAGGAGCTGGCCAACGAGTCCGGCGCCGTCTCCTACGCCGCGGCGCTCGCCGAGCTCTTCGCCCTCGACCCCGAGGCCGTCGACGCCGTCACCCGACCGGAGGGCCTTTCGTCATGACTGCCATCCGGATCGGAACCCGCGCCTCGGTCCTCGCCACCACCCAGTCCCAGCTGGTCGCTGACCAGATCACCGAGCGGCTCGGCCGCGAGGTCGAGCTCGTCGAGATCAGCACCGAGGGCGACCGCAGCCAGGCGGCCGGCACGCCGCTCGCGGGCAGCTCGACGACCGGTGTTTTCGTCAGCGCGCTGCGTGACGCACTGCTCGACGGCCGAGTCGACGTCGCCGTCCACTCGCTCAAGGACCTGCCGACGTACGCAGCCGAGGGCATCACCCTCGCGGCCGTACCCACCCGTGAGGACCCGCGCGACGTGGTCGTCGCCCGCGACGGCCTGACGCTCGGTGAGCTGCCCGTGGGCAGCAAGGTGGGCACCGGTTCGCCCCGGCGCGCAGCCCTGCTGCACGCACTCGGCCTCGGTGTCGAGGTCGTGGGCGTGCGCGGCAACGTGGACACCCGGATCGCCAAGGTCCGCTCCGGTGAGTACGACGCCGTCGTGCTCGCCCGCGCCGGCCTGGCCCGCATCGGCCGCCTCGATGAGGTGACCGAGGTGCTCGACCCGCTGCAGATGCTGCCGGCTCCCGGGCAGGGCGCGCTCGCGGTCGAGTGCCGCACCGATGACGACCTCGCAGCCCAGCTGCGCGAGGTGATGGACGACCCGCGGACCCGCGCCGCGGTCGAGGCCGAGCGAGCCGTGCTCGCGACGCTTGAAGGAGGCTGCTCCGCGCCGATCGGAGCCCTGGCCGACGTGGCCGAGGGCGAGGACGGCGAGGAGCTGTGGGTGCGGGCGATAGCGCTCTCACCCGACGGGGGGCTCTCGGTGCGGATGTCCGCCACCGGGGATCCCGCCGACGCCGCGGGCGTCGGTGACCGGCTCGCGAAGGAGATGCTCGCCGACGGCGCGGCAGACCTGACGCCACCAACGAACGACTCGCTAGACAAGGTGCAGAACGCATGACCCGAGCCAAGACCAGCCCGAACCAGAGCCAGCCGCGCGGTTGGGTGTCGTTCGTCGGCAGCGGGCCCGGCGACCCGGGCCTGTTGACGGTGCGCGCCGTCGAGCTGCTGCGGCGTGCCGACGTCGTCGTGACCGAGGTGCCTGAGCACGCCGAGCTGATCCGGAAGGTCCTCGACCTGCCGGTGCCCACCGAGGACGCCCTGGAGCCTGTCGGCCCCCAGATCGTCGACGGTGGCTTCGGCGAGGACGGCCAGCCGTTGACGCATGCCGCGCGCGGCAAGGTCGTCGTCAAGCACGCCAAGAAGGGCCTGCGCGTCGTCCGGCTGATGTCGGGTGACCCGTTCCTCTACGCCTCCGGTCCCGAGGAGGCGCAGGCGTGCGTCAAGGCGGACCTCGCCTTCGAGATCGTCCCCGGCGTCTCCTCCGTCAACGCGGTCCCGGCGTACGCCGGCATCCCGCTGACCACGAAGGACCACCGAGAGGTCGCCGTCGTCACCTGTGGCGACAAGGTCGACTGGAGCCAGTACGCCGACAAGCGCACGCTCGTGCTGCTGTCGGCCGTCGGTCAGATCGGTGACATCGCCAAGGCGCTGGTCGCGGCCGGCCGTTCGGCGCAGACCCCGGTTGCGATGACTCGGGTCGGCACGACGACCGAGCAGGCCACGGTCACCTCCACCCTCGAGCGGATCGCCGCCGACGCCCGCGCCGCGCGGATGTCGCCGCCCGCCGTCACCGTGGTGGGCGACGTCGTCGACCTCCGCGAGACGCTGTCGTGGTTCGAGACCAAGCCGCTCTTCGGCTGGCGCGTCCTGGTGCCCCGCACCAAGGAGCAGGCGGGCTCGCTCTCCGAGCGGCTGCGCGGCTACGGCGCCGTCCCGGACGAGGTGCCGACCATCTCGGTCGAGCCGCCGCGCAACCCGCAGCAGATGGACAAGGCCGTCCGCGGACTGGTCGAGGGCCGCTACGAGTGGATCGCGTTCACCTCCGTCAACGCGGTGAAGGCCGTGCGCGAGAAGTTCGAGGAGTACGGCCTCGACGCTCGTGCCTTCTCCGGCCTCAAGATCGCCGCGGTCGGTGACAAGACCGCCGAGGCCATCGGCGACTGGGGCCTGCGTGCCGACCTGGTGCCCTCAGCAAATGATCCAGCCGGTCAGTCGGCCGCCGGGCTGTTGGCGAACTGGCCGGAGTACGACGAGGCGCTCGACCCGATCAACCGGGTCTTCCTGCCCCGCGCCGACATCGCCACCGAGAACCTCGTTGCCGGCCTGATCGACCTGGGCTGGGAGTGCGACGACGTCACGGCGTACCGCACCGTCCGGGCCGCCCCGCCGGCCCCCGAGACCCGCGATGCGATCAAGACCGGCAAGTTCGACGCCGTCGTCTTCACGTCGTCCTCGACGGTGCGCAACCTGGTCGGCATCGCAGGCAAGCCGCACGCCTCGACGGTGATCGCGGTGATCGGGCCCGCCACGGCGAAGACGGCCGAGGAGCACGGCCTGCGCGTCGACGTCCTGGCCAGCCGCCCGGACGTCGAGGAGCTCGTCGATGCGCTCGCCGACTTCGGCGCCGCTCGTCGCGCTTCGCTGGTCGAGGCCGGCCAGCCGGTGACCAAGCCGTCCGAGCGGAAGCCTTCAGCCCGTCGGCGGGTGCGCGCGGAGTGATCCGAGCCGCGGTGGTCCGCGAAGCGGACCACCGCGCAAGCGAGGAGATCGAGCAAGGCCCGCTCTTGAGGTACGAAGGGGCGACGGCCGTGTCGAGATCGAGTAGCAGGAGGAGGATCGAGCGATGAACGATCAGCTGCCAGACCCGGTGGCCGGACCCCTGATCCGGCCGCGCCGGCTGCGCACCACCCCGGCCCTGCGCCGGATGGTGGGGGAGACGTCGCTCGAGGCACGCCAGCTGGTGTTGCCGCTGTTCGTGCGTGAGGGCCTCGACGAGCCGCGCCCGATCTCGTCGATGCCCGGCGTCGTCCAGCACACCCGGGACTCGCTGCTCACGGCGGTGGCCGAGGCCGCCGACCTTGGGCTCGGCGGCGTGATGCTGTTCGGCATCCCGGAGAGCAAGGACGCCACCGGCTCGGGAGCGATCGACCCGGGCGGCGTACTCAACCTCGCGATCACCGACGTGGTCGCCGAGGTGGGCGACGCGCTCACGGTGATGAGCGACCTGTGCCTCGACGAGTTCACCGACCACGGCCACTGTGGCGTGCTCACCCCGGACGGGAAGGTCGACAACGACCGCACCCTCGAGGCGTACGCCGAGATGGCGCGTGCGCAGGCCCACGCCGGCGTCGACATGGTCGGGCCGAGCGGGATGATGGACGGCCAGGTCGCGGTGATCCGCGCGGCGCTCGATGCCGCCGAGCACAGCGACGTCTCGATCCTGGCCTACTCCGCGAAGTACGCCTCGGCCTTCTTCGGCCCGTTCCGCGAGGCCGTCGACTCCTCACTCCAGGGCGATCGGCGGACCTATCAGCAGGACCCCGGCAACGCCCGTGAGGGTGTGCGGGAGGCGCTCCTCGACGTCGCCGAGGGCGCCGACATCGTGATGGTGAAGCCGGCCCTCGCCTACCTCGACGTGCTGCACCGGGTCCGCGAGGCCGTCGACGTCCCGGTTGCGGCGTACAACATCTCGGGCGAGTACGCCATGGTCGAGGCGGCGGCGGCCAACGGGTGGATCGAGCGCGAGGCGGCGATCCTCGAGACGCTCACCTCGATCCGGCGCGCCGGCGCCGACGTGGTGCTCACCTACTGGGCGAGTGAAGTGGCCCGCCTGCTCGCTCGCTGAGGCGCCACTAGCCGCGAGTCGCCAGACCGTCGAGGATCAGCTCGCTGATCCCGGCAGCGAGGCGGGCCGCGTCCGCGGCGGGATCGTCGTGCGGTCCCTCGGCGGCAGCACTGAGGCCGGCGATGGTGATCGCCCCGAAGACGCTCATCGCGACGGTCCCCGGATCGGCGACCTGGCGAAGCGACCCGTCGGCGACACCCTCCGCGAGCAGCCGCTCGATCGGCTCGAAGAAGGTGGCGTGCACGGCGAGCGTCAGCTCGGGCAGCCGGGCCACCCGTCCGAGGTCGCCCACCAGGGCCCGACACAGGAACGGGTGCTCGAGCATCACGCTCAGCTGCGCCACGACGGCCGCCTGGAGCCGGGTCCGCGCGTCCTCGTCCCCGCTCACCGCGACCCCGACCGCGCCGGCCACCAGGTCCAGCATGTCGCCCAGCAGGAACTGCAGGACGCCGTTCTTGCCGTCGAGGTGGTAGTAGATCGTCGCCTTGGGGATGCCCGTGACCTCGGCGATGTCGTCGATCTTGGTGCCGTCCAGGCCGCGCTCGGCGATCAGCTCTGCCGCGTCGTACAGCCGGCTGGCCAGCTTGGCCGGAAGTTTCCTCATCGCCCGCCTACGTTCTCGCATGCCGGCCGCGTCCCCGGCGCGGCTCGCCGAACCCCTCGACCCGGACCCACATCGTATGTTGTACTGCCAGTCCAAACTCGGAATATGGATCGTCGGTGCACCACGGGGGAGCGCACCGCCTCTGACAGGGGTCTGCCGATGCTCGATCAGCAACTGACGTACAGCCCGTTCGATCCGGAGATCATCGCGGACCCCTATCCCGTCTATCGCGAGCTCCGCGACGAGGCGCCGGTGTACTGGTCCGCGGAGGCGAGATCGTGGGTGCTCAGCCGGTACGACGACGTCTCGGCGGCACTCACCGACCCGGCGACGTACTCCTCGGCATCGGGTGTGTACCCCACCCCGCCCGGGGTGGACATGACCGAGCTCTTTCTGCCGATGCTGGTGATGAGCGACCCACCCCGGCACACGCAACTGCGTCAGCTCGTCAGCAGGGCCTTCACGCCTCGCCGCATCGCCGGACTCGACTCGACCGTCCACGCCGTCGCCCACGAGCTGCTCGACCAGATGCCTTCGACCGGCTCCTGGGACCTCGTGTCCGGGTTCTCCGGGCCGCTCCCGGCCATCGTCATCGCCGACATGCTGGGCGTGCCCCGCGAGGACCGGGACCGCTTCCGGGCCTGGTCCACCACCCTGGTCCAGTCCAACCCGATGCTGGGCGAGATGGGTACCGGCATGGCGGCTGCGGCGGCGCTCTACGACTACTTCGGGAGCTTCCTCGCCGAACGTCGCGCGCGCCCCGAGGACGACCTGATGACGGCGCTCGTCCAGGCGGAGGTCGAGGGTGAGCGCCTCAGTGAGGAAGCTGCTCGGCTTCTGCTTCCTCCTGCTCGTGGCCGGCCACGAGACGACCACGAACCTGCTCTCCAACGGTGTCGCCCTGCTCGCCGACCACCCCGAGATCCGGGATCAGCTGAGGGCCGATCCGGACCTGGTGCCGCTGGCGATCGAGGAGCTGCTCCGCTACGACTCACCGGTCCAGGGGATCGGTCGCACCCTGACCAGGGAGGTCGAGCTGTACGGACAGCAGATGAAGCCCGGCGAGTCGGTGCTGCTGCTGTTCGGGTCCGCGAACCGCGACGACCGCGCGTTCCCGGATGCTGAGGTCTTCGACATCGGCCGCAGTCCGGAGCCACCTGTCGCCCTCGGTCGCGGCATCCACTTCTGCCTCGGGGCATCCCTGGCGCGGATGGAGGCCCGGATCGCTCTCGACGCGCTCCTCGCCAACCCGGCGTTCAGCTGGGACGCGGACCTCGCCGACGCCGAGCGGCTCCGGTCGGGGCCGATCCGCGGGTTCGCCTCGCTGCCCGTGCGATGAGCGCACTCTGGATTGCCTCTCGGCTCACCGGGTCTCGACACGCTCCGTCGGCGACCTCGTTCCGCGGTCGCTGCTCGACCACCACGGATGTAGTCCGCTGACGCGTCCTACATCAGTGCGTGTACGCGTACACGCACTGGTCGTACGGGTCGTCGTTCTTGAGGATGTTGTCGATGTAGCCATCGAGCAGGCACTGGGCCCGGGCCTGGACCTGGGTGAGCAGCTGGTCGACCGGGGCGATCGAGGTCGACGGCAGCGGCGGCAGGGTCAGCGTCGGCAGCGGGAGCTTCGGGCCTCCCGTCGGGAGGGTGGTCGGGTCGCTGCTCGGCTGCTGGGTCGGCTGCTGGGTCGGCTTCGGCGTCGGCTTCGACGTCGGCTTGTCGGTGTCGTCGTCGCTGGTGTCGTCGCCCTTGGGCTTGTCGCCCTTGTCGTGCTTCTTGGTGCCCTTGTGCGGCTTGTCGTCGCCGGTCGGCGTGGGCTGCGGGACGACGTAGCCGGCGGAGGTCACACCGTTGGGCACCGAGGTGAACTCGCCGTCGAGGTAGGCCGCCATGATCGACAGCACCAGGTCGACGTACGACTGGCTGTGGTTGTAGCGGTAGACGGCGGCGCGCTGGCCCGGCGTGGTGCCGAGGTCGTCTCCGCCGGAGCAGAGGTAGACCGCGGTGGCGAGCGCCGCGTCGTCGACGTCCTGCGGGTTGCGCTGGCCGTCGCCGTCGGCGTCCACCCCGACCACCGACCAGGTGGAGGGGATGAACTGCATCGGGCCGACCGCGCGGTCCCAGGTGCTGTCGGCGTCGTACTGGCCGGCGTCGGTGTCGGAGATCCGGCTGGTGCCGTCGGCACCGTTGAGCGGCAACCCGAAGATGCCGGGCTTCGCAACGCCCTGGGTGTCGAGCGAGTTGCCGTTGGTGCGGCCGTGGTCGGACTCGACCCGGCCGATCGCGGCGACCAGCTGCCAGGAGAGGTGGCAGCCCGGGTCGGCGGAGTTGATGACGGTCTCGGCGCGCTGGTAGGCCGCGAGCGCGGCGGCCGGGATGCCGGAGGTCGAGGCGGTCGCGACGGCCTGCTGGGCGTCGCCGGTGATGCCGGGTGCGACGCCGCCGGCGGCGGAGACGCTGGCCGGGGCCTCGATCGCCTCGGTCGGGAGGCTGGTGCCGTCGGGGAGCTTGGTGTCGGACTGCCCGTCGGCCAGCGCGCTGCCGGCGCCGGTCGTGGCGATGCTCGCGGTCCAGGCAACGGAGAGGATGGCCAGCGGGACGAGCGCCATGATCTTGTGCCCGTGCCTGAAGCGCGCTGTCGACCTGCTCATCTACCTGGCTCCTGCTCCCTCGGACTCCGCATGCTCCCTCAGCACCCCGTGTGACGGACGTCAAACGACCGAGCCCCTCACCAGTTACGGTACGTCGGTTGGCGCTGCCGTGCAGCCGTTCATCGGGTGTCACGACCATTCCCGCAGGTCGTGACGGTGAAACCCGTTCTCGTCGGACGCCCGGTGACCCCCGGGTGAACCCCTGGTGACGTGGTCTGGAGCACCCTCGGAGGGCGGCGGACGGCCCTCGACTGGGGCTGGTTGGGCGGCTCGGGGACAATGGCCCGGTGCCCCGACCCACCGACGCCAGCGCTGCCCTCTTCGAGCGGGCTCGAGCGGTGACTCCCGGCGGGGTGAACTCGCCCGTGCGGGCCTTCAACGCGGTCGGCGGCACCCCGCGCTTCATCCGCTCCGCGGCCGGTGCCTGGCTGACCGACGCCGACGGCAACGAGTACGTCGACCTGATCTGCTCATGGGGTCCGATGCTGCTGGGGCACGCCCACCCCGAGGTGCAGGCCCGGGTGGCGGAGGCGGTCGCCCGCGGCACGTCGTACGGCACCCCCACGGAGCCCGAGGTCGAGCTGGCTGAGGAGATCGTGGCGCGTACGCCGGTGGAGCGGGTCCGCTTCGTGTCGTCCGGCACCGAGGCCACCATGTCCGCGATCCGGCTGGCTCGCGGCTTCACCGGCCGCGACATCGTCGTGAAGTTCGCCGGCTGCTACCACGGCCATGTCGACTCGCTGCTGGCCTCGGCCGGCTCCGGGCTGGCCACGTTCGCCGTACCCGGGACGCCCGGTGTCCCGGTCTCGTCGACCGAGCTGACGCTGGTGCTGCCCTACAACGACCGGGCAGCGGTCGACAAGGTGTTCGCCGAGTATCCGGACCGGATCGCCTGCCTGATCACGGAAGCCGCTCCCGGCAACATGGGTGTCGTCCCCCCGGAGCCGGGGTTCAACGCCTTCCTCTCCGAGACCTGCACGCGCCACGGCGCCCTCTTCGTCAGCGACGAGGTGATGACCGGCTTCCGCGCCAGCAAGCTCGGCCAGTGGGGCCTCGACGGTGCGGTCGAGGGCTGGCGCCCCGACCTGATGACCTTCGGCAAGGTGATGGGCGGTGGCTTCCCGGCCGCGGCGTTCGGTGGTCGCGCCGACGTGATGTCGCGGCTCGTGCCCGAGGGGCCCGTCTACCAGGCAGGCACGCTCTCGGGGAACCCGATCGCCACGACCGCCGGCCTCGCCACGCTGCGGCTGGCGACCGACGAGGTCTACGACCACATCGGTGTCGCCGCCGACACGATCAAGACGGCCGTGTCTGACGCCCTCAGCGAGGCCGGGGTCGCCCACGTGGTGCAGGCGACCGGCACGATGTTCTCGGTGTTCTTCGCCGAGGGCCAGGTGCGTGACTTCGAGTCGGCGTCGCGCACCGACGCCTCGGCGTACGCCGCCTTCTTCCACGCGATGCTCGATGCGGGGGTCTACCTGCCGCCGTCGGCGTACGAGGCGTGGTTCCTGTCCGCAGCCCACGACGACCGCGCCGTGCAGACCGTGCTCGACGCGCTGCCCGACGCTGCCCGCGCGGCTGCCGCCGCCCAGGCGTAGGAGACACCCATGACCACGCCCGACACGATCGTCCACCTGCTGCGCCACGGCGAGGTGCACAACCCTGAGGGCATCCTCTACGGCCGCCGCGACGGGTTCCACCTCTCGGACCTGGGCAACACGATGGCGCAGCGGATCGCCGAGAGCATCGGCGACCGCGACATCGTGCACCTGCGGGTCTCGCCCCTGGAGCGGGCGCAGGAGACGGCCAGGCCGCTCGCGGCGGCGCGTGGCCTGGAGATCGTCACCGACGAGCGGGTCATCGAGTCGGCCAACAAGCTGGAGGGCCTGAGCTTCGGTCAGGGGCCGTGGTCGATCATCAAGCGTCCCCGCATCTGGAAGCACTTCTACAACCCGGTCCGGCCGTCCTGGGGCGAGCCGCACCAGCAGATCGTCGCCCGGATGATGGCGGCGGTCGAGGACGCCCGCGCGGCGGCGGTCGGCCACGAGGCGGTGATCGTCTCCCACCAGTTGCCGATCTGGAGCACCCGACTGCACGTCGAGGGCCGGCGCCAGCTGCACGACCCCCGGCGTCGGGAGTGCACCCTGTGCTCGCTCACGTCGTTGCACTTCGTCGGCGACAAGATCACCCAGGTGAGCTACTCGGAGCCCGCCGGCGACCTGATCCCGGTCAAGGACAAGAAGGCGCCGTTCTCGGCCGGTGGCGCACCCGAGGAGCAGCGCCCGTGACGTTGAAGCGGACACTCCTGGGAGTGGCTGTGCCGCTGCTGCTCGCCCTTACCGCCTGTACGTCTCTGCAGGGCACCGGTGACAAAGGCTTCGTCTCCGGCGACGGCAGGATCCGCACTGTCGACGCCGCCGATCGCAAGGACCCGATCGAGCTGACCGGCGAGGACCTCGACGGCAAGCCGCTCGACATCGCCGACTTCCGGGGCAAGCCCGTCGTCGTGGCGGTGTGGGGCTCCTGGTGCGGGCCGTGCCGGGGTGAGGCTCCGGACGTGGTCGCGGCCGCCACCGAGCTCGGTGACCGCGCCCAGTTCGTCGGCATCAACCTGCGCGACTCGTCGACCGACAATGCCAAGTCGTTCGTGCGCAACTTCGAGGTCCCCTACCCGTCGTTCTACTCGCCGGATGGCCAGGCGATGCTCCAGTTCCCCGGCACCCTGGGACCGAAGAGCATCCCGGCGTTCGTGGTCCTCGACCAGGACGGACGGATCGCCGCGAGCATCCTCGGCCGGCTGCCCTCGACGCAGACCCTCGTCGACCTAGTCGCGGACGTCGAGGACACCCCGAAGCAGTCGGCCGATGGCTGACTGGTTCGAGTCGACCGCGTTGTCCGGCTCGCTCGCCCTCGCGGTGCCGGTCGCACTGGTGGCCGGGCTGGTGTCGTTCTTCTCCCCCTGTGTGATCCCGCTGCTGCCCGGCTACCTCTCCTACGCCACCGGCCTGTCGGGCGCTGACCTCGCGAACGGGGTCGCCGGGACCCGGCGCGGCCGGATGTTCCTGGGCTCGGTGCTCTTCGTGCTCGGCTTCACGACCGTCTTCGTGATCCTGGGGACGGCCAGCGGTGCACTCGGCTCCTGGCTGGTCGAGTGGGACCGCCAGCTCGCGATCGTGCTCGGTGCGATCAGCATCGTGCTGGGCTTGGCCTTCGCGGGCTGGCTCCCGTTCCTGAACCGTGAGTGGCGCGTGCACCAGGTGCCAGCAGTCGGTCTGGCGGCGGCACCGCTGCTCGGCTTCCTCTTCGGTCTCGGGTGGACCCCGTGCCTCGGACCGACCCTGGCCGTCATCAACGGGCTCGCCGTCAGCGAGGGGACGGCAGCGCGCGGTGCGTTCCTCTCAGTCTTCTACGCCCTCGGGCTGGGTCTGCCGTTCATCCTCACCGGACTCGCGTACGAGAAGGCGCTGTCCGCGATCGGGTGGGTACGCCGGCACCAGGTGTGGGTGATGCGGGCAGGCGGCGTCATGCTGATCGCGGTCGGCCTGCTGCTGTTGAGCGGCTGGTGGGCCGAGGCGGTGTCGTGGGTCCAGCTCCACCTCGTCGGTACGACGGAGACCCCCGTATGAGCACGGTACTGAGCACTCGTCCCCCCGAGGATGACCGCCGCCCGGGCGAGCTGGGCTTCCGTGAGCTGCTGCGCTGGGTCTGGCGCCAGGTCACGTCGATGCGGACGGCCCTGATCCTCCTGCTCCTGCTCGCGCTCGCGGCCATCCCCGGCTCGATCATCCCGCAGACGGGCGTCGACTCCCTCAAGACGTCGAACTGGCAGTCCGACCACCCCAAGCTGACCCCGGTCTACGAACGGCTAGGCCTCTTCTCGGTCTACGACTCCGCCTGGTTCTCCGCGATCTACATCCTCCTGATGATCTCCCTGGTCGGCTGCATCGTGCCGCGCACGTTCCACTACTGGCGGGGCATGCGCGCCAAGCCGCCGGCGGCACCTCGCAACCTGAGCCGGCTGCCGGACCACGCGGCGTACACGACCACCGACGCTCCCGAGGTCGCACTCGAGCGTGCGACGGCGCTGCTGAAGCGGCGTCGCTACCGGCTCTCGGTCTCGACGGGCTCGACCACCGGGGACGGGGGCGACTCCGTGTCGGCGGAGCGCGGCTACCTGCGCGAGGTCGGCAACCTGATCTTCCACCTGTCGGTGCTGGTAGTACTGGTGGGCTTTGGGCTGGGCAGCATGTTCGGTTACAAGGGCGGCGTCATCCTCCTGGTGGGCGACGACTTCGGGTTCTCCAACAACCTGACGCAATACGACGAGTTCAAGCCGGGCAGCCTCTTCCGGGCCGATGAGATGGAGCCGTTCTCCTTCAAGATCGACGACTTCGACGTCGACTGGCTGACGACGGGCCGGCGCGCCGGCATGGCGCGCGGCTTCCAGTCGCACCTCACCTATCGGGAGGGTCGCGACTCCCCGGAGAAGAAGTACGACCTCCGGGTCAACCACCCACTGTCGATCGGCGACACCGACGTCTTCCTGATCGGCCACGGTTACGCGCCGACGATCACGATCAAGGACGCTGACGGCAACATCTCGGGCGGCCCGACGCCGTTCCTGCCGACCAGCCAGAGCTTCCAGTCGATCGGCGTGGTCAAGGCGCCGGACGCCGAACCGACCCAGATCGGGCTCGAGGGCGAGTTCTACCCGACCGTGGCGTTCTCCGACCAGACCGGCAGCTACTACTCGCTGCTGGGCAAGCCGCTCGACCCGATGATCTCGATGCTCGTCTACACCGGCGACCTGGGCATGGACGACGGCTCGTCGCAGTCGGTCTACGCGCTCGACAAGAGCAAGACCACGATGCTGACCAAGAAGGACGGCACGCCGTACCGCCTCGACCTGCGACCGGGCGAGACGGCGAAGCTGCCCAACGGCCTGGGGTCGGTGACCTTCGAGAAGGCCCCCGGTGTCGATGGCGGAGTCCAGCGCTGGAACAAGATCCAGATCAGCCAGACGCCCGGCAAGTGGATCGCCCTGACGGGTGTGGTCATGGCGCTGATCGGCCTGCTCGGCTCGCTCTTCATCCGGCCGCGACGGGTCTGGGTTCGTGCCCGTCGCCAGGGTGACGGCACACTGGTCGAGGTGGCCGCCCTCGACCGGTCCGGCGGCGGGGACGTCTCCGTCGTCGTAGACGAGCTGGTGGCCAGCCTGCAAGGCCCGCAGTCAGGTAAGCAGCAGCAACGAGAGGACGAGTCGTGACCGACGCAGCGTGGGAGAGCCTCAGCAACCAGGCGGTCGCGGCCGCGGGCTTGCTCTACTTCCTCGCCCTCCTCGCGCACCTCGTCGAGTGGGCGTCCCTGCGCAAGGTCCCGCTGGCGAGCGGTGCCGCCGCACGCGACTCGATCGATATCCCAGGCGGGGTCGCGGTCGCGACCGGACCGCACAGCGACGAGGCTGAGGGACGCGCTCGTCGTACGGCGCTCTTCGGTCGGCTCGGCTTCCTCATCACCTGCATCGCGGTCGCGGTGCAGGCGGTGTCGCTGTTCGCCCGGGGCATGGCCGCGGACCCCAACCGGGTGCCCTGGGGCAACATGTACGAGTTCACGCTGACCGGCACGTTCGTGGTCGCGTTCCTCTACGTCGTGCTCTACCGCAAGTTCCGGCTCGCCTGGATGGCACCGATCGTGCTGGCGTTCGTGCTCACGGTCCTCATGGTCGCGGTGATCTGGCTCTACGCGCCGGTCGCCCCGCTGACCGAGGCGCTCTCGTCGTACTGGCTGGTGATCCACGTCGTCTCCGCGATCATCGCGACCGGTGCGTTCACCCTGGGCGGCATCACCTCGGCGCTCTACCTGGTCAAGGCGCGGTCGCTGTCGAAGAACGGGCCGCAGGAGACGGGCTACGTCGCGCGGCTGCCGCAGCCCGAGGCGCTCGACCGGGTCTCCTACCGACTGCACGCCTTCGGCTTCCCGGTGTGGACCTTCGCGGTGCTGATCACCGGCCCGATCTGGGCGCACCAGGCCTGGTCGTCGTACTGGAACTGGGACCCCAAGGAGGTCTGGGCGTTCATCACCTGGGTCGTCTACGCGGCGTACCTCCACGCCCGCACGACCGCCGGTTGGAAGGGTCGCAACGCCGCGATCCTCGCACTGGTCGGCGTCGCCACGCTGTGGTTCAACTTCATCGGGATCAACTACTTCTCGACGACGTCGCAGCACTCGTACGCCGGTGGAGCGAAGCAGATCGCCCCGCTCGAGCCCGCACCCGCGTTGAGTCGGGACTCGGCTTAGGCCTCGGGATCCTCGGGGTGTTTGCGCTTCCGATCGAGATCCCGCAGGAAGTCGGGGTCGTCGTCGGGCCCGACGAACCGGGGCGGCTCCGGGCGTCGAGGACGCTGCTTGGGTGCCGGGGCGATGCCGCGTCGCTGGATCGCGCGGGTAATGAGGTAGACCGCGACCGCGATCAGGATCACCACCAGGAGGAACTTCACCCCTCCAGCGTAGGGCCCGTCTGGTCACGGCCTACGCTGAACCCCGTGAAGGAGTTCTGGATCTACACCCTGCTACGCATCGTGCTGTTCCTGGCGTCCCTGGGAATCGTCATCGGGGTGTGGTTCCTGATCGCCGGCTCGGCGCCGTTGCTGTGGGCCGTGGTCATCGCGTTCCTGATGAGCGGCATGGGGTCGTACTTCCTGCTCAACCACCAGCGTGAGGCGCTCGCCCGCCGGGTGCAGACCCGCGCCGAGGCGATGACGGCCAAGATGGAAGAGATGAAGTCCAAGGAGGACGCGGACTGAGCTCCGCTCAGTCCTTGCGCTGGTTGAGCCGGCGCTCGATGCGGGACTTGTCCTGGCCGAGCAGCTTGGCCAGCAGTGGCACCCGGAAGCGGTAGGCCAGCACGGCCGCCACCACGATCAGCACGATCACCCAGAACATGCCTCGAGCGTACGCCGGGCCTGGGTGGCCTCAGCCGATCAGGCGTCTTCCCGGTCACCGCGCACCTGGGTCTCGGGGTAGATGCCGTACCCGAGCGCGGTGAGCCACGCGCAGAGCAGCGCGAACGCGGCGACCCCGACAGCTGCGCCGACCGCCACCAGCCCCTTGCCGACCGCCTCCTCGGCCGGCGACGGAGCTTCGCTCCACATGGCGAAGCCGACCCCCAGCAGCAGGGCGGTGTCGAGGGCGGCGACGGCAGCGAAGGCTCCGAGTCGAGACGGGCTCATGGGCCTAACCTGACACAGCCAGCGGCGATACGCGGGGCTTATCCGCAGACGACCAGGGCGGCGGTGACCAGGACCGCCCAGAGCAGCTCGGCGAGGCCGGTCTCCTGCAGCACGGGGATCAGGCCGGGCCCCACGGCACCGCCCAGGACCGTCCGGGTCGCGGGTGCTGCGAGCACCATGAAGCCGAGCCCGACCAGCACGCACCACGACGTGACCACAGCGACCGCGACGACGGCCGCTGCCGCGACCAGCACGAGCACGGCGTACAGCAGGCGGGTGCGGCGGTCGCCGAGCACGACCGCGAGGGTGCGCTTGCCGGCGACGGTGTCGGTGGGGATGTCGCGGAGGTTGTTGGCGACCAGGATCGCGCAGGCCAGCGCGCCGATGCCGACAGCCGCCCAGAGCGACGCCCACTCCCACGTCTCGGTCTGGACGTACGTCGTGCCGACGACCGCGACCAGCCCGAAGAACACGAACACCATCACCTCGCCCAGGCCGAGGTAGCCGTAGGGCTTCGAGCCGCCGGTGTAGAACCACGCGGCCAGCACCGACACCGCTCCGACCGCGACCAGCCACCAGGCGGTGGTGGCGGCCAGGGCGAGGCCGGCGACGGCGGCCACGCCGAAAGCGAGGAAGGCGGCGCGCTTCACCGCCGCAGCAGGGGCCGCGCCGGAGCCGACCAGCCGCAGCGGGCCGACCCGGTCGGCGTCGGTGCCGCGGATGCCGTCGGAGTAGTCGTTGGCGTAGTTGACCGCCACCTGGAGCGCGAGCGCGACCACGAGCGCCAGCAGCGCCTTCCACCACACGACGGCGTCGACGTAGGCCGCGACGCCGGTGCCGGCGAGCACGGGGGAGACGGCTGCGGGGAGGGTGCGCGGCCGCGCACCGGCGAGCCACTGAGCGGGAGTTGCCACAGCCGAAGATTCAAGCAGCATCGAAGTGCCCTAGCCTCGGGCGGGTGGAGATCGTGCGTCGGATCGAGTCGTGGCTCGATGCCGCCGACCCGGAGCCGTGGGTCGTCGAGACGTCGGGCTCGACCGGACGCCCCAAGCGGGTCGCGCTCTCCCGCGACGCCGTGCTCGCCTCGGTCGCGGCCAGCGCTCGACGCGTCGGCGGATCGGGACGCTGGCTGCTCGCGCTCCCGCCGTCGTACGTCGCGGGCGTGCAGGTGATCTGCCGCTCGCTGGTCGCTGGTCACGAGCCGGTGCTGCTCGAGGACCACGGTTCGTTCGCTGAGGCCGCCCGGGTCTCGACAAGCTCGACCACCGATGCGTTCGTCTCGCTCGTGCCCACCCAGCTGCACCGGCTGCTCGAGACGGACGCCGGCGCGCTCCGGAGCTTCCACGCCGTGCTGCTCGGCGGCGGCCCGATCGACCCTGCCCTCCGGCGCCGGGCGGAGCAGGCGGACGTGCGCGTGGTCGCGACGTACGGCTCGGCCGAGACCGCGGGCGGCTGCGTCTACGACGGCTACGCGCTCGACGGGGTGGCGGTCGCGATCGACGCCGGCGGCCGGATCCGGATCGCCGGGCCGACGCTCTTCGAGAGGTACGACGGCGACCCGGCGGGCACCGCCGAGGTGCTGGTCGACGGGTGGTTCCTGACGTCCGACGCCGGCCGGCTCGACGATGACGGACGGCTGCACGTGCTCGGCCGGATCGACGACATCGTGGTCAGCGGCGGCGTCAACGTGCCCGCGCCCGCCGTGGCCGCCCGGCTGCGTGAGCACCCTGAGATCGCAGCGGCCGAGGTGCTCGGCGTGCCCGACGAGGAGTGGGGCAACCGGCTCGTCGCGTTCGTCGTCGGGGTCTCGACAGGCTCGACCACCGAACGGCTGGACGACCTCCGTGCCTGGGTCGCCGAGGTCCACCCACGCTCCTGGGCGCCGCGACAGCTGGTCGTGCTCGACCAGATCCCGCTGCTGCCCAACGGCAAGTCGGATCGCCTGGCCCTCCGGGGGCTGGCATGAAGGTGTGGTCACTCCCGATGCGCACCCGCTTCCGCGGCATCACCGTCCGCGAGGGCGTGCTCATCCCGGGTCCGGCCGGATGGGGCGAGTGGAGCCCGTTCCTGGAGTACGACGCGGAGGTCGCCGAGCCCTGGCTGCGTTGCGCCGAGGAGGCCGCCGCCGGCGACTGGCCGGCGCCGTTGCGCGACTCCGTGCCGGTCAACGTCACCGTCCCCGCAGTCGGTCCCGAGCAGGCGCACGCGATCGTGCTGCGCGGTGGCTGTCGCACCGCCAAGGTCAAGGTCGCCGAGCCGGGCCAGACCCTGGCCGATGACCAGGCCCGGCTCGAGGCGGTCCGCGACGCGCTGGGGCCCGACGGCCGGGTGCGCATCGACGTCAACGGGCTCTGGGACCTGGACACCGCCGTCGCGAGCATTCCCGTGCTCGACCGTGCCGCCGGAGGCCTGGAGTACGTCGAGCAGCCGGTCGCCAGCGTCGAGGACCTGGCGCGGGTACGCCGGGCCGTCGGCGTGCCCATCGCCGCCGACGAGTCGATCCGCCGGGCGGCCGACCCCTACCGGGTGCGCGAGCTCGAGGCCGCCGACGTGGCCGTGCTGAAGGTGCAGCCGCTCGGCGGAGTGCGCGCGTGCCTGCGGATCGCCGAGGACATCGGGCTGCCGGTGGTCGTGTCGTCGGCACTGGAGACGTCGATCGGCATCGCCGCGGGCGTGGCGCTCGCCGCTGCTCTCCCGGAGCTGCCGTACGCCTGTGGCCTCGCGACGGTGCAGCTCCTCGAGTCCGACATCGTCGACGAGTCGATGCTGCCGGTCGACGGTGCCCTGCCGGTCCGGCTGCCGGTCGTCGACGAGTCACGGGTGCACGCCGAGCCCGACCGGGTCGCGCACTGGGAGGCCAGGCTGGCCGAGGTGCTTGCCCTGAGAAGTGACCGAGTGCGGCAGGATCGACGTCCGTGAGCGCCACCGACACCGCCCGTGCCGTCCTGACGGCGCTGATCGAGGCGGGCGTCACCGAGATCGTCGTCGCTCCAGGGTCCCGCAACGCGCCGCTCTCCTTCGCGGCGTACGACGCGGCCGCTGCCGGCCTGGTCCGGCTGCACACCCGGATCGACGAGCGCACAGCCGGCTTCCTCGCGCTCGGGCTGACCAAGAACGGCAATCGCACCGCGGTGATCTGCACCTCCGGCACGGGCGTCGCCAACCTGCACCCGGCCGTGCTCGAGGCCGCGCACGTCGGGCTGCCACTCGTGGTCGTCACCGCCGACCGGCCCGCTCGGCTGCGGGGGACCAACGCCAACCAGACCACCGACCAGGTCGGCGTCTTCGGTCCGCTCATCGCGACCCAGGACGCCGCCGACCTCGACCTGCGGGCGGCAGGCCCGGTGCACGTCAACGTGCCGCTCGATGAGCCGCTGCTGCCCGACGCCCGTTGGGAGCCGGATGTCGCGCCGGGGGCCGCTCCGGTGCACGCGACTCCTGCGGTGCAGGTCACCCTGGAGTCCGGTCCGCGCACGGTCGTGGTCGCGGGTGACGACGCGGGCCCGCACGCCCGAGCGCTGGCCGAGGCCGGCGGCTGGCCGTTGTTGGCCGAGCCCAGCAGCGGCTCCCGCACCGGCGCCAACGCGCTGCGCACCTATCGGCTGCTGCTGTCCTCGGAGCTGAGCGACCGGATCGAGCGGGTCGTCGTCTGCGGCCACCCCACCCTCTCCCGTCCGGTCAGTCGGCTGCTCGCCCGCGAGGACGTCCAGGTCGTCGACACCCCGACCCGAGGGGTGTGGAGCGAGCGTCCGTTCCCCGTCGACGAACGCCTGGCCGTCATCCCGCACGCGGCGCGGGCCGACGACCCGGCCTGGCTGCAGGAGTGGCACGCGGCCGACGCCAGTGTCGGCCGCCAGCTCGACGCTCTGCTCGCTGCCGAGCCGGACCTCACGCCGTACGAGGTGGCAGGTGCGGTCGCGCGGGCGCTGCCGCCGGGCGGTCTGCTCGTGGTCGGCGCCTCCAGCCCGATCCGCGACCTGGACCTGATGGTGCCGCGCTACGAGGTCGGGGTGCGCCGCAAGGTGGTCGCCAACCGTGGTCTGGCCGGCATCGACGGCACGATCTCGACGGCCATCGGCGCGACGCTGGCACGCCCGGAGACGACGCGCGCGTTCGCGCTGATGGGCGACGTGACCTTCCTGCACGACGCCAACGGCCTGGTGATCGGCCCGGGCGAACCCGTGCCCGACCTGACCATCGTGGTCGTCAACGACGACGGCGGCTCGATCTTCACGATGCTCGAGCAGGGCGACCCGGCGTACGACGACCGCTTCGAGAAGCTCTTCGGCACCCCCCACGGTGTCGACCTCGCCGCCCTGTGTGCGGCTACCCGCACCCCGCACTGGAAGGTCGAGTCGCTGCCCGAGCTCGAGCAGGCCCTGGCCAGTCCGAACGGCGGTCTCGAGGTCGTCGAGGTCGTCGTCCGGCGCGACAACCGCCGCGAGCTCGACGCCCGGATCCGCGCGCTGCAGCCATGAGCGTCCCCGTCTCCGCGCGGCCGCGGTTCCGGAGGATGGCGGTCGGCGACCCGCAGGTGATGGCGTTCTACCCGCGACCACGCACCCGGGAGGAGGTCGCGGACCGGGTCGGCCTTGCCCTCGAGAGGGAGACGGTCGACGGGAGTGGGATGGCGGTCCGGGTGTACGCGGCAGCAATCCGGCCCTGACCCCGACGTCGTCTCCGGGTTGTTCGAACGTTCGTGCGGGAATCTAGGACGAACGTTCGAACAACCCAGCAAGGCCCCCGATGGCCGCTGCCACCTCGGCCGGAGCGACCAGCGGGTTCGGGACGAGCAGGTAGATCACGCGACCACCGTAGGCCGCCGTCAGGTGACGCCCTGAGCGAACGGATCACGTCGTTGCAACGTTCGTCAGCGAGGATAGGCGCGTGCACGTTGCCCTCTTCCTGATCGCGCTCGTCGTCGGCGTGCTGGCCGGAGTCGTGGTTGCGGGTCGCATCGGTGTGCCCGCGCCGCTCCTGCTGGTCGTCGGGGGTGTGGGCGCGTCGTTCCTGCCGTTCGTGCCCCAGGTCCACCTCGAGCCCGAGGTCGTGCTGATCGGCCTGCTGCCGCCGCTGCTCTACTCGGCGTCGATCTCGTCCTCGTTGATCGACTTCAACGCGCACCGGCGGGTGATCCTGGCGCTCTCGATCGGTGCGGTCCTCTTCACCACCGCCGGGGTGGGCGTGGTGATCCACGAGCTGCTGCCCGGGGTCTCCTGGCCGATCGCGTTCGCGCTCGGCGCGGTCGTCGCACCTCCGGACGCCGTCGCGGCGACCGCGATCGGCCGCAATATCGGCCTGCCTCGCCGGATCGTCACCATCCTCGAGGGCGAGTCGCTCTTCAACGACGCGACCGCTCTGGTGGCCCTACGCACCGCGCTGGCCGCGACCGGCATCTCCTGGGTCGTCGGTGTCGACTTCCTGGTCGCCGCCGGAGGTGGCGTGCTGATCGGCGCCCTGGCCTTCGTCGTGGTCGGGTGGATGCGCAGGCGGATCACCGACCCGGTCCTCGACGTCGGCCTGTCGTTCGTGATCCCGTTCGCCTGCTTCATCGCGGCCGAGGAGATCCACGCGTCCGGCGTCGTGGCCGTCGTGGTCGCCGGCCTGCTGCTCGGCCACAAGGCTCCGATCCTCCAGACCGCGCAGTCGCGGATCGCCGAGAGCACCAACTGGCGCACGATCGCGTTCCTGCTCGAGAACACCGTCTTCGCACTGATCGGGCTCCAAGCGCAGTGGCTCTTCCAGGACCTCGCTGACAGCGACCTGTCCGGCGGCCGGATCACCGCCATCTGCGTGTCCACGCTGCTCGCCTGCATCGTGCTCCGGCTGATCTGGGTCTACGTCTCCCGGTGGATGCTGGTCCGGCCTGGTCCGGACCCGACCACCGGCCACCGACCGCCGATCGCCCAGACGTTCCTGGTCGGATGGGCCGGGATGCGCGGCGTCGTCACGCTGGCGGCCGCCTTCCTCATCCCCGAGGACACCGAGCACCGCGAGGTGCTGCTGATGGCGGCCTTCACCGTGGTGGCCGGCACCCTGCTGATCCAGGGCCTGACGCTGCCGGTGCTCGCCCGTTGGCTGAAGGTGCCCTCGCCGGACCCGCTCGACGACGCACTCGCGCGGGCCACCCTGCTCCAGCAGGCGTCCAAGGCCGCCTTGGACGAGCTCGACGCGATGGAGTACGACGACCAGGCCGGCGTCGTGGACCTGGTCCGCCAACGGCTGGACCAGCGCAACTTCGCGGCCTGGGAGCGCCTCAGCACCACCGCCGACCAGGAGTCGCCGGCGGCGCTCTACTACCGGATCCGGACCCAGATGCTCCAGGCCGAGCGTCGTCGCATCCTGGAGATCCGGAAGTCGGGCACGGTGGACTCCGAGGTGATCGCCGACGTGCTCGCGACCCTGGACATCGAGGAGTCGATGCTCGACACCGCCGAGGCCGAGCGGGACGAGACCGCTGCGTACGCCAGTCGACGCTGGACCACCGGCGAGCTCTGCCCCGATCTGGAGCAGTACGGCGCGGCCGAGGCGGAGCAGGCGACGTACTGCCAGGCGTGCCTGGACGAGGGCACGCAATGGGTCGCGCTACGGCGCTGCCTCGAATGCGGCAACGTCGCCTGCTGCGACTCCTCGCCGAAGCAGCACGCGACCCGGCACTTCCACGAGAGCACTCACCCCGTGATGCAGTCCGCCGAGCCCGGCGAGGACTGGCGTTGGTGCTACGTCCACCACCTCACGGCATAGGCGTAAATCTGATCGGGAACGACAGCGCGCCGGTGTTGCCCGACACTGGAAGCCACCGACCGGGACCGTCGGGTACGGCGTCTGGCATCCGGCGGGCGAGAAGTGGCAGCGCGACGGCCATGTCCGTGCGCGCCACGAAGTGACCCAGGCAGTGGTGCACTCCGGCGCCGAAGCCGTGGTGCGGCGGGCGTTGCTGGCTGATGTCGAACGCCGGATCGGGCATCGCCGACGGGTCGGTGCCCGCGCTGTGCGACAGCATCTGCACGATGCCGCCCTGCGGGATGCGGAGCCCCTGGAACTCCACGTCCTCCAGGGCCTCGCGGGTCACCCAGGTGACGGTCGGGTTCACCCGCATCACCTCCTCGACGGCGTTCTCTCCCAGGTCAGGTCGCTCGCCCAGGAGCCGCCACTGGTCGGGGTGCTGCAGCAGCGTCTGCAGGGCGAGGCCCAGCTGGTTGCGGGTGGTCTCCATCCCGGCGAACGCGAGGAAGACCAGCGCGACCCCGAGCTCATGCTCGCTGAGACGGTCGCCGCCGTCGGTCGCCTGCACCAGCGTCGTGACCAGGTCGTCTTGCGGGTGCTCGCGCCGGTCGGCGACCACCTCGCCGACGTACTCGTAGAGCCCGGTGAGTGCCGCCTCGATCTTGGGCACCTGATTGCCGACGTCGATCGAGAACGATGCTCCCAGGTCGTCGGCCCACTGCGCGACCTGGTGCCAGTTGTCCTCGGGCAGCCCGAGAAGCACACAGATGATGCGGGCGGCGTACGGTTCGGCGAACTCGCTCACGAACTCCACCGACCCGCGGTCGGCGAAGCCGTCGATCAGCTCGTTGGCGAGGGCCTGGAAGCGCGGCCGCATGGCCGCGATCGTCTTGTTGCGGAAGGCCGGCATCAACAGCCGCCGGATCCGGGAGTGGTCGTCGCCCTCGAGGCTGAGCAGCGTCTCCTGCCACCAGTCGGAGAACAGCCCGGAGTGGATGCCATTCTGCGCCGGCCACCGCGCGTTGCCCTGCCGGAACCGTCGGTCGCGCAGCAGCGCGCTCACCTCGGCGTGGCGGAGCACCGCCCAGCCCCAGTTGGTCTCGACGTACCAGCTCTGGTCGCGCGCCGCGTGCACCTCCGGCGAGGTGACGTCGAAGGTGGGGTCGGAGAGGTCGAAGCGGGTCACTGGTTGCGTCATGGTCGGACCACCCTGATCTCCCAGTCGCAGGCCGGTACGGCGGGGCGCAGCTCGACGCCGGCGGGAAGGCTCACATCAGCATCGTAGGGAGCAGGATTACGGTTGCTGCATGCGGATCACCAAGTTCGGCCATGCCTGCGTCCGGATCGAGCACGACGGCACCACGGTCGTCCTCGACCCCGGCGGCTTCACCGACGTCGAGGCGGTCGACGGCGCCGATGCGGTGCTGATCACCCACGAGCACTTCGACCACTACGCCCCCGACCGCCTGAGGGCGACCGATGCTCGGATCTTCACGATCGACGCGGTCGCGGCGAAGATCCGCGAGGACGCTCCCGATGTGGCCGAGCGGATCACCGTGGTCGCGCCGGGGGAGGCGTTCGACGTGGGCGGCCTGCCGGTGCGCGCGGTCGGCGAGAAGCACGCCGTGATCCACCCCGAGTTCCCGCAGATCTTCAACAGCGGCTACGTCCTGACCGCCGGGGACACGAAGATCTACCACCCGGGCGACTCACTCACCGAGCCCGGCGAGGACGTCGACGTACTCCTGGTGCCGTCATCGGCCCCGTGGCTGAAGGCGTCCGAGGCGGTCGAGTTCGCCCGCGCCGTGAAGGCGCCCCGCAACCTCGCGATCCACGACCGGATCTACACCGAGGTCGCGCACGGCATCCTCGAGCAGCACATGAACGCGTTCCTGCCGAAGGCCGGCCAGGAGTACCTGCGCCGGGCAGACGGCGCGGACTTGTAGCCGACCTCAGGGATACCCGGTCCACCGGGTATCCCTGAGGTTCTAGGTCTCTGCAAAGCCCCAGAACCTCACGAATAGCCCGAAGAGTGCACCCCCGATGTGGTCCGACCTCAGCCAGTAGTCAGCGCGTCCCGCACCGGCACGAACTTCGCCTGCGCCTCGGCCAGCTCGGCCTCGGGGTCGGAGTCGGCGACGATGCCGCAGCCGGCGAAGAGCCGCACGGTGCTGCCGGAGAGGCGGGCCGAGCGGAGCGCGATGCCCCACTCGCCGTCGCCGGTGGTGTCCATCCAGCCGACCGGGCCGGCGTAGCGGTCTCGGTCCATGCCCTCGATCTCGGCGATCATCGCGGTGGCGACCGGGGTCGGCGTGCCGCCGACGGCGGCCGACGGGTGCAGCGCTTCGGCGAGCTGGAGCGACGACACCGTGGCGGCGTCGTGCACGACGCCCGCGACGTCGGTCGCCAGGTGCATGACGTTGGGCAGGTGCAGGACGAACGGCGCCTCGGGCACGTTCATCGACGAGCAGTGCGGCTCGAGGGCGTCGGCGACCGAGCGGACGGCGTACTCGTGCTCCTCGAGGTCCTTCGACGACCGGGCCAGGGTCGCGGCGAGGGCGAGGTCGCGCCCGTCGTCGCCGGTACGACGGATCGTGCCGGCAAGCACGCGGGAGGTGACCAGGCCGCGCTCGCGGCGCACCAGCATCTCCGGGGTCGCGCCGAACATGCCGTCGACGTGGAACGTCCAGCACATCGGGTAGGTCTCGGTGAGGCGCCGTAGCGGCCACCGGACGTCGATCGGCTCCTCGGCGGTCGCGATCAGGTCGCGGGCCAGGACGACCTTCTCGAGGTCGGCTCGGCTGATCCGGGCGACCGCGTCGGCGACGACCGACATCCACTGCTCGCCGTTGAGCGCGCCGTCCGCGAAGCTCACGCCAACCGGTGCGGCGGGCGCGTCGGCGGGATCGAGCGTCGGGTCGGGCCCGTCCCCGACGACGGTCAGCCAGGCGACGTCGCCGCGACGACCCACGACGATGCGGGGTACGACGAGCACGGACTCACCCGGCTCGTCCGCGAAGGTGAAGGTCCCGAACGCGACCGGACCGGTCCCGGGCTCGCCGACCTCGTCGTTCACAACCGCCCGGGCCGTGGTCTCACGCCACCACTTGTCGGCGTCCGCGAAGCGGGTCGCGCCACGGGTGCGCACCTCGGCGGCGACGCCCCAGCCGACGAGACCGTCGCCCCGGCGAAGCCAGGTCACTGGCCGATCGGCGGGGACCAGGTCGAGGAGCCGCGTGGCCTCGGCCAGCTCCAGCCGGGAGGTGCGGACGTTGAGCGTCACGCGCCGAGCGTACTCACGGACCCGCCGAAACCCCGCCTCGGGCGGGCTAGTAGCGTCGTAGGGCGTGAGCACCCCCACAAGCGCCGGTCGCACCCCGACCCTGGTCGCGATCCTCCTCGGTCTGCTGCTCCTCGGTCTGATGGCCGCCTTCGCGATCGGGCTCCCCAAGGCCCAGGGCGACGAGGCCGGCCACGCCGAGGAGCTCACCCTGACCTTGCCTGACACGCTCCCGGGTGGGTACGTCGCGTCCGACGACCCCGACGCGTTCGCCGACGGCCAGCTGGCCGACCAGGCCGACCAGATCGCCGAGCAGGAGCAGGCCAACCGCGAGTACGGCAACACGGCGCTCCCCGAGGCGCTCGGGACGGCGGCGGAGACCCGCACCTACGTGGCCAACGGCACCGAGGCGGTCTTCGTCCAGGCGTTCCAGTCCGAGGGCGGCGCGTTCGCGCCCAACAGTGTCCCCGACCCGGCGAACTCGGGTGGCCAGGCCGGCACCGAGATGAAGTCGGTCGGCGACGGCGCGTGCATCCTCACCTACGGGCAGGCGCAGGCCGAGGGGCAGGCGCCGCCGGTGGCGTTCAGCCAGTGCCAGGTCTCCCTGGGCGAGGTCACCGTGCAGATCGGCTCGTCCGCCGTGGCCGCCGAGGACCTGGTCGGCGTCGCCGACGATCTGCTGAAGACCTTCGAGCAGGACTGACCTTCACTCCTCGGGGTCGTCGACCCCGAGGATCGCGAGCGCCTCGGCCCGGTCGCCGGGCGCCGCGTCACGCTGCGCGAAGGTACCCCGGCGCTGGGCGACGAGGTACTTGCGTCCCAGCCCCACCGACCCCATCGTCTTGTCGTCGCGGTAGAAGTTCAGCCGCAGCCGGACGATGCGTACGCCGTCGCGCGGCACATACCAGCCGTCCTCGTGCTCGCCCAGCCAGGTCGCGAGCCGCCGGATCGCCTCCGGGTCGGACACGCGTGCGTGCTCGCGGTTCAGGTTGTCGGTGATCCGGATCTCGTCGGCGTCGACGAGATCGGCGAGGGCGACCTCGTGGGTCTTCGCTGCCACCTCAACCACCCTGCTTCGGGTAGGCCTCGCCGAACGTCTCGACCCAGAGACTCTCGTCCATCCAGGCGTACTCGCCCTCGACCACGAACTCGACCATGACGGTGCCGTTCTCGAGCCGGTGCGCGGTGCCGGTGACGCCGACCTTGCGCCCGTCGCGGGCCATGGCGGCGCCGAGCTCGTGCTTGGTCGCGTCGACGTTGAACATCCAGACGGTCGAGTCCGTCTCGAACTCCCGGATCACAGCACGCTTCTCGCCGGAGCCGAGGTCGATCTCCTCCATGCCGTCGTCCGGTTCGTCGTCGACGACGTCGTCGGGGCCGTCGTCGACGCCCCCGACCTGCGGGACGTTCGGGTCCTGGCTGGTGATTGCGGCGCTGGTGACCGTGCCCTCGAAGGTGCCCCCGAACTTGTCGGAGTAGCGGACCCGGACGTTGCCGAGGTCGCCGGGCATCCACGCGTCGTCGAGCACCTCGATCTGCTCGCCTGCGTCGGCGTACCCGTCGGTGCCGGTGATCGGGACCAGGGAGTGCTTCGCGCCGGCGACCCAGAACTTCCGGCCCGGCTTCGGCGGCACGAAGATCTTGTCGTCCTCGACGTAGCCCGGTGTCAGGTCGGGCCCGAACGCGATCCTGGTGACACCGCCCATCTTCTTGACGACGGAGATGTCGGACCCGCCGGGCAGCGTGATCAGCTTCTCGACCTTGCCGCGGTCACGGTAGACCTGCGCGTTGTCGGTGGCGGCGCCGGCGATCTTGCCGGGCGAGCCGGCGTCGAACTGCTCGCGCAGGTCGAGCGCCTGGGCCTTCTGGGGGCTCAGGATCTTGCCCAGCTTGTGTCCCCAGCCGGGGTGCAGGCCGCTCGGCTTCTTCTTCTCGACCCCGGACATCTCGAGCAGGGTCCACGCGGTGGCGTTGCAGTTCTCGCCGGTCATGAAGGCCTCGAGCCCGCCCAGACCGCCCTTGTTCGCCTTGAACGTGTTGCCGACGTACGGGACCTGCATCCGGTTGATGACCTCGGACACCCGGAACATCTTGTCGACGGCCTTCATCGCCTTCTCGCCGGTCGCCACGGTCACGCTCGGTGCGGCGGGGTCCCAGTCGATGGAGTCGGTGTCGTAGGGGCCGATGTCGCACTCGGTCCAGTCGTCCTCGCTCGGGCCACCGCGGAAGTAGGTCTGCTCACCCTCGCTCGAGGTGTAGACGAGGAAGAGGTGCATCCGGCGGGGTGCGCCGAGGATCTCGCCGCCGATGAAGGTCGACCGACAGTCGAGCTTGGGGCCGCCGGCGTCGGACGCCTTCTGGTCGGGGGTGCGCTCGATGGCACCGTCGAAGCCCGCGTCCTCGAGCCAGGTCTGGGTCTCCGGGGCGTAGGGCCCCTTGTCGATCAGGCCCTTCCACTTGTCCCGGTTCTGAAGGGTCTTGGGGAAGTACTTCGCCTCCATCGCCTTCTTCTCGTCGGGGTTCAACGCCCGCAGCTCGGCATCCTCGGTGAGGACCGGCTTCGTCATCTTCGCGTTCACGATCTCGACGTACTGCCCGAGGATGAAGGCGCGCAGCAGGTCCTTGAGGACCCGCTTGTCGTCGTCGCCCTTGGCCCGCTTGCTCCAGGACGAGATGTCGACGATGTCCTTCTGCTGCTTCTGCGTCACCCAGGCTTGGGTGCGCTGCTCGGTGAGCGCGTACATCCCGTTGAACCTCTTCGCCGCGACGAACGCCTTGCGCGCATCCTCGGTGAGGCCCTCGTCGCCCTTCTTGACGGCGGGCTTCTTCTCCTTGGCTTTCGGCTTGGGCGCGTCCTCGTCCTTGGCGGCCTCCTTGAGCACGTCCTTCGGGGCGTTCTTGGGGGCCTCGACCACGTCCTTCTTCTTCGACCCGAACCAGCGCTGGATCGGGGCCGCTCCTCCGCCGTTCTGTACGACGTGCGCGAGCTCGTGCGCCAGGACGCGCTCCCCGCCGGGGGTGGAGGTGTTCACACCGGAGCCGAGGAACACGTCGTTGCCGGTGGTGAACGCCTGGGCCTGGATCGAGCCGCTCAGGTCCGCGGACGCCTGGTCGTCGTGCAGCCGGACCGACGAGAAGCTCTGCCCGAAGGCGCCCTCCATGCGGCGGCGTACCGGCTCGTCCATCGGGCGACCACCGCCGGTCCGACGAGTGATCTCGGCAGCGGTGCCGTCGTCCAGGGCGCCGCCCGCCATGCCTCCACCGGTGACGACGGAGCGCTGCACGGTGCCCGACGCTGCAGGTGCAGTCGCACCGGCGTGCGCGTGTCCGGCATGCCCGCCGTGCAGCCGGGAGAGCGCGCTGTCGGCGAGACGGTCGGCCGCCGCCTCAGCAGGGTCGTCAGCCGCTCCCACGCGCATCGCGCCGATCGCGGGCTGGGACACCGGTGCCGGCCACTCGGGCGCCGGCGCCAGCACCTCTTCCTGCTCGGCGCTCGCGCTCTCGGACTCGGCCTGGACCGGAAGTCGGCTCAGCTCAGTACCCATGGTCAGCTCCCTGCTGATCGTCCGAGATCAGGCCTTGCGAGGTCAGGGCAGCGGTGTCCGGGACCCGACGACCCATCTTGGTGTACTCACGCGCCGCAGCCGCGGCGAGGTGGTTCATGCCGACCGGTTCGCCGGCGGCGATGGCGGCGTACGCCGCGGAGAGCACGACGTTGCGGATCCCGCCGCCGGCGAGGTCGAGCGTCGCCAGAGCGGCCGGGTCCAGCGGGTCGTTCGAGTCGATCGCCGGCAGCTGGGCGAGGTGGTGCGACCACAGCTCCTTGCGGGTCGCCTCGTCCGGGTCGGGGAAGGTGATGATGAAGTGCAGACGCCGCGCGAACGCCGGGTCGACGTTGCCTCGCAGGTTGGTCGCGAGCACGGTGATCCCGTCGAAGTGCTCCATTCGCTGCAGGAGGTACGAGACCTCCTGGTTGGCGTAGCGGTCACGGGCGTCCTTGACCTCCGAGCGGGAGCCGAAGAGCGAGTCCGCCTCGTCGAAGAAGAGCAGCGCATTGAGCGACTCCGCCTCGTGGAAGACCCGCTCGAGGTTCTTCTCGGTCTCGCCGATGTACTTCGAGACCACGGTCGGCAGGTCCACCTGCATCAGCTCGAGGCCGAGCTCGTCGGCTACGACGTGCGCCGCGAGCGTCTTGCCGGTGCCCGGGCCGCCGGCGAAGAGCGCGCAGATGCCGGTCCCCTTCCCGCCCTTGCCCTGGAGTGGCGCCAGGGCGAGCAGCTCGTCGCGGTAGCGCGCCCAGTCGAGCATCCGGCGGACCTCCGAGCCGGCATGCTCCGGCAGGATCAGGTCGCTCATCGTGAGTGCACCGGCGTCGCTGGTGTCGCGCCGTTGGCTCTGGCTCAGTCGGCGGGTGGAGCGCCGTACCTGGGCCACGGAGACGGGCTCGTCGCCGATGGCGGCCTGGCGTACGGCATGCCGGCCGACCCGGGCGATGTCCTCGGGGGTCATCCGGAGGGCGGTGACCTCCCGGGGGACGGAGTCCGGTGCCAGCAGGGGCGCCCAGAGTCGTTCCCGGTCCGCGATGGTGAGCCGTGGTGCCGTGACGGCGAGCGGGAGCTCGTGTGCCCACGCGGGGTCCCACGGCATCGAGCTCACCGCGATGACAGGCACGGGCGCGTCCAGCAGTACCCGGATCGAGGCGGCGGCGCGTTCGGCGCCGGTGATGACGGCGACCGCGCCCCGCAGCCCCGCCTCGAGCACGATGTCGCGGAGGAGCTGTTCGGGGACCCGGGCATCGGTGACCGGCTCTCCCGACGCCGCTGAGCGGACCGTGGTCGGCGACTTGGTGAGGTCCACGCAGAGGTAGTCGACGCCGAGCCGTTCGCAGGCCCCGGCGGCCAGGCCGACGCCGGCGGCGCCCGCAGCCGAGTGGACCCAGACGAGCTGCTCGTGGTGGCCGAGCGCCTCGGCAACCGTCGCTACGCCGGCGACGTCGACGGGCACGGCATCGAGCAGGTACGGCACCAGGCCGGCTGGGGGCGGCCCGCCGGCGTGGGTCAGGTGGGCGGCGACCCGGTCGGGCAGCACCAGCCGCCGCGAGGGCAGGACATCGGAGCCGACCACCCGGAGCAGCCCGTCACGCACGAGCGGAGACAGGTCGGAGAGCCGTGATCGCCCGAGGGCGCCGTTGGCTGACACGCCGGCGAGCTCCAGGGCCAGCGCCACCGTCGGTCGCCCCGGGCCACCGTCACCGGAGAGCAGGCCGAGCAGCAGGTGTCCGGCCGGATCCACCTCGGCCACGGCTGCCACGGTGAGCAGCCGGGTGTCCAGCCCGGAGAGTCGGAACCGGAAGGCGGTCTCGGTCATCGCCTCCTCGAACGCGTCCCGGTGCGAGTCGTCGAGCAGGCCCGTGAACGCCGCCTCGAAGGCCTGCTCGGCCTGCGTCTGGTGCGGCCACCGCTGGTCAGCCCGGCGCGCGATCGCCTCGGCCGCGGCGTCGCGGACTCCCTCGAGCGCACCCGGATCCGGGCGGCTTTCACCCACCATGTCTTGAAGGTACGCGGCGCGGGGCCGGGGTGGGGCCGAAATGCACCCGGTCAGGACCAGTAGACGATGACCTTGTCGCCGACCCGCACCTGGTCGAAGAGATGGGCGACGCCGTCGTAGTCACGGATGTTGACGCAGCCGTGCGAGGCGCCGCCGTACCCCCGAGAGGCGAAGTCCGAGGAGTAGTGCACGGCTTGGCCTCCCGAGAAGAACATCGCGAACGGCATCGACGACCCGTAGAGCTTGGACACGTGGTCGGCGCTCTTGAGATAGACGTGGAAGACGCCCTCGCGGGTCGGCGTGCCGGACGCGCCGAACCTGGCATCGAGCGTCTGCTGCACCTTCCCGCCCACGACGAAGCGAACCGTGGAGCTGGACTTGTCGATGCACAGCGCCCTGCCGACCCGGCAGCGCGGGTCGAGCGCGCCTGGCCGGTTGCCGGACAGAGTGCCGCGGTCGTGCAGCTCGGCGGTGGTAGGCCGCGAGGTCATGGCGTGGAGCCGGTCGAGGGCGCGCTGGTCGACCTCGCCCGTCACCGGGATCTCGCGCTTGGCCTGGAAGCCGCGGACGGCATCGCGCGTCAGGTCGCCGTACGTGCCGGAGACGTCGGCCTCGAACCACGCGATCTGCTTGAGGCGGGCCTGGAGGTCACGCACCTGCGCCCCGGAGTCGCTGGGGCCGAGCAGCCGCGGCCCGGGCTCGAGCGGCTTCGGCCTCGGCTTCGTGAGCGGTGCCGGCGTGGTGACCGGCTCGACCGGCGATGTGGTCGGAGCCGTGGTCGGCGTGGTGACGGGGCTGGGCTCGACCGGGGCACCGGGCGTGCCGGTCGCGGTCGGACCTGCCGCCGGATCGTCGCTCAAGGCGTAGCCCGCGACGAACGCCCCGGCGCACAGCAGGGCCGCCGCGGCGAGCACGAGCAGCAGGCGACGCAGGAACAGCATGAGCTCTCCCGGGGAAGTAGGTGAGTCGGACTCCAGGGTGACGCCCGGGCGGGCCGTCCGGTTGCATCTCGTCGGCGAGTTCCTGACGGCGATACCGAGCCGTTATCCGGCGCGGGACCGCCGGAGCGTCCCCGTGCCGCTCCCCGTATTCTCGGCGCGTGGTCCGCGCAGAGCTCGACAAGCAGCCGTCCGACGTCCGTCGCATGTTCGACTCGGTCGCTCGGCGCTACGACGTCACCAACGATGTCCTGTCGCTCGGCCAGGACCGCAACTGGCGCAAGGCCGTGATCGCGGCGGTCGACCCGCAGCCGGGGGAGCGGGTCCTCGACCTGGCCGCTGGCACCGGTACGTCGAGCCAGCCCTTCGCCGACCGCGGCGCGAGCGTCGTGCCGTGCGACTTCTCGCTCGGCATGCTGCAGGTGGGCAAGAAGGCCAAGCCGCACCTGCCCTTCACCGCCGGCGACGGCACCCAGCTGCCCTTCGCCGACGAGACCTTCGACGCGGTCACCATCTCCTTCGGGCTGCGCAACATCGTCGACCCCGAGGCAGGACTCCGCGAGCTGCGCCGGGTCACCCGCCCCGGCGGACGCCTGGTCGTCTGCGAGTTCAGCCACCCGACCTGGGCGCCGTTCCGCACCGTCTACCTCGAGTACCTGATGAAGGCGCTGCCCCCGATCGCGCGCGCCGTCTCTTCGGCGCCGGACGCCTACGTCTACCTCGCCGAGTCGATCCGGGCGTGGCCGGACCAGCGCGGCCTCGCCGATCTGATCGCCGGCGCGGGCTGGGACAGCCCCCAGTGGCGCGACCTCTCCGGCGGGATCGTCGCCCTGCACCGGGCCACCCGCTGACCCTCGGTGGTTGAGGAGGGCGCGCTGGCGCCTGTCTCGAAACCCCGATGCTCGACCGACCTGCTTGGCTGCGGGGTCTCGACGACGCTCGCTGGCGCTCGCTGCTCGCGCAACGACGTCCCGAATTAAGGCACGCCAGCATGGGCTAAATCCCCAGGTCAGCGTGGACTTCGGGACCTTCGTCCCCAATCCGCCCGGCACGCCGACCCCTGCGTGCGCCTGCCCATTCGGAGTGGTTAACTGTGTTCCGCGCCACTTAGTGATTCAGTTCACAAAGTCACAAAATCGGCCCCTTCCGGACCGAGTCGGGCGCTGCGGGCAGAGGAAGGAATCGCGAGGCATGGATCTGTACACGCCGGTCTTGGCGCTGACTCTCCTCGCGGCGTTGTTCGCCGTGGGCTCCGTCGCGATGAGCGCACTCGTCGGTCCCAAGCGCTACAACCGCGCCAAGCTGGACTCCTACGAGTGCGGCATCGAGCCGACGCCCCAGCCGGTCGGCGGCGGGCGCTTCCCGGTGAAGTACTACATCACCGCAATGCTCTTCATCGTCTTCGACATCGAGATCATCTTCCTCTACCCCTGGGCCGTGCGCTTCGACGCACTGAAGCTCTTCGGTCTGGTCGAGATGGTCATCTTCATCGCCACCGTCTTCGTCGCCTTCGCCTACGTATGGCGCCGCGGCGGCCTGGAATGGGACTGAGGCCCGCAATGCGCCCTCAGAGAGGTAACTGACCAATGGGTATCGAAGAGAAGCTCCCCAGCGGCGTGCTGCTGACCACCGTCGAGGGCGTCGCTGGCTACATGCGCAAGGCGTCGTTCTGGCCCGCCACCTTCGGGTTGGCCTGCTGCGCCATCGAGATGATGACCAGTGGTGGACCCAAGTACGACCTCGCGCGCTTCGGCATGGAGGTCTTCCGGGCCAGCCCGCGCCAGGCCGACCTGATGATCGTGGCCGGCCGGGTCAGCCAGAAGATGGCACCGGTCCTGCGCCAGATCTACGACCAGATGCCCAACCCCAAGTGGGTCCTCGCGATGGGCGTGTGCGCCAGCAGCGGCGGCATGTTCAACAACTACGCCGTCGTGCAGGGCGTCGACCACGTCGTGCCCGTCGACATGTACCTGCCCGGCTGTCCGCCGCGGCCCGAGATGCTGATCGACGCGATCCTCAAGCTGCACGAGCAGGTGCAGAGCACCAAGCTCGGCGTCAACCGCGCGTTGGAGATCGAGCAGCTCGAGACCGCGGCGCTGCGCGCGCTGCCGACGTCCGAGATGAGGGGACAGCTGCGGTGACAGAGTCCGATCACACCGACGAGACGCCCGAGAACCTGCCGGCCCAGTCCGGCGAGGTGCACGCCGTCGGCGTACGCCAGGGGATGTTCGGCATCCACGGCAGCGGCGACACCAGCGGGTACGGCGGGCTCACCCAGGCGATCGTCTACCCCGGCGACGCCCAGAGGCCGTACGGCGGCTGGTTCGACGAGGTGGCTGACGCCCTCGAGGAGGCCGGTCGCGACGCGGGTCTCGAGGTCGCGACGCCGCGCGTGGTGATCCACCGCGGCGAGATCACCTTCCACGTACGCCGCGAGGACCTGCCGGTCGTCGCGAAAGTGCTGCGCGACGAGCCGCGGCTGCGCTTCGAGCTCTGCTCGGGTGTCAGCGGCGTGCACTACCCCGACGACACCGGCGCCGAGCTGCACGCGGTCTACCACCTGCTCTCGATGACGCACAACCGCCGGATCCGGGTCGAGGTCACCGCACCGGACGCCGACCCCCACATCCCGTCGATCGTGGCGACCTACCCCACCAACGACTGGCACGAGCGCGAGACCTACGACATGTTCGGGATCGTCTTCGACGGTCACCCCGCTCTGACTCGCATCCTGATGCCCGACGACTGGCCGGGCCACCCCCAGCGCAAGGACTACCCGCTGGGCGGCATACCCGTGGAGTACAAGGGTGGGACGGTTCCGCCGCCCGACCAGCGGAGGTCTTACAACTGATGACTCAGGACATGTACGCAGGCGCCAACGAGACCACCGAGGGCCGGGTCTTCACCGTCACCGGCCAGGACTGGGACTCGATCGTCGACGGTCTCGCTGAAGAGGCCGACGAGCGGGTCGTCGTCAACATGGGCCCGCAGCACCCGTCGACGCACGGCGTGCTCCGGCTGATCCTCGAGCTCGAGGGCGAGACGGTGACCGAGGCCCGCTGCGGCATCGGCTACCTGCACACCGGCATCGAGAAGAACATGGAGTACCGCTCCTGGGTCCAGGGCGTCACGTTCTGCACCCGGATGGACTACCTCTCGCCGTTCTTCAACGAGATGACCTACGTGCTCGGCGTCGAGCGGCTGCTCGACATCGAGGACCAGATCCCCGAGAAGGCGCAGGTGATGCGGGTCCTCCTCATGGAGCTCAACCGGATCTCCTCACACCTGGTCTGCATCGCCACCGGCGGCATGGAGATCGGCGCCCTGACCGTGATGACGATCGGCTTCCGCGAGCGCGAGCTGGTGCTCGACCTCTTCGAGCTGATCACCGGGCTGCGCATGAACCACGCGTTCATCCGTCCCGGCGGCGTCGCCCAGGACCTGCCGCCCGGCGCGCTCGACGAGATCCGCAGCTTCATCGCCCTGATGAAGAAGCGGCTCCCTGAGTACGCCGACCTCTGCAACGCCAACCCGATCTTCAAGGCCCGCCTCGAGGGCGTCGGCCACCTCGACCTCGAGGGCTGCCTGGCGCTCGGCCTCACCGGCCCGGTGCTGCGCAGCACCGGCTACCCCTGGGACCTGCGCAAGACCCAGCCGTACTCCGGCTACGAGACCTACGACTTCGACGTGCAGACGTGGGACACGGCCGACTCCTACGGCCGGTTCCGGGTGCGCCTCGCCGAGATGTGGGAGTCGCTCAAGATCATCGAGCAGGCCGCCGACCGGCTGGCGAAGCTCGACGGCGCCCCGGTCATGGTCGCCGACAAGAAGATCGCCTGGCCCAGCCAGCTCGCTATCGGCAGCGACGGCATGGGCAACAGCCTCGACCACATCCGGCACATCATGGGTGAGTCGATGGAGGCCCTGATCCACCACTTCAAGCTGGTGACCGAGGGCTTCAAGGTGCCGACCGGACAGGCCTACGTGCCGATCGAGTCGCCGCGCGGCGAGCTCGGTGCCCACGTCGTCTCCGACGGCGGCACCCGGCCGTTCCGGGCGCACTTCCGCGACCCGTCGTTCACCAACCTCCAGGCCACGAGCGTGATGAGTGAGGGCGGCATGGTCGCCGACGTCATCGTCGCGATCGCGTCCATCGACCCCGTGATGGGAGGCGTCGACCGATGAGCCTTGCTCCGGAGACGTACGACGAGCTGCGCGCGATCGGCGCCCGCTACCCCGAGCCGCGCTCGGGCCTTCTGCCGATGCTGCACCTCGTGCAGTCGGTCGAGGGTCGAATCACCCCCGAGGGCATCGAGGCGTGCGCCGAGGTGCTGGGCATCACGGCCGCCGACGTCAGCGGCGTCGCGACGTTCTACACGATGTACAAGCGCCGCCCGGTCGGCGACTACCACGTCGGGGTCTGCACCAACACGCTCTGCGCGGTGATGGGTGGTGACGCGATCTTCCAGCGGCTCAAGGAGCACCTCGACGTCGGCAACGACGAGACGACCGAGGACGCGCCCGGGAAGAAAAGCGTCACGTTGGAGCACATCGAGTGCAACGCGGCCTGCGACTACGCGCCGGTGATGACGGTCAACTGGGAGTTCATGGACAACATGACCCCGGAGTCGGCCGTCTCCCTGGTCGACGACCTGCGCTCCGGTGCCGAGGTCCAGTCGACCCGCGGCCCGCGCATCGTCACCTGGCGTGAGGCCGAGCGGGTGCTCGCCGGCTTCCCCGACGACCTCGCCGACGACGGCCCGGCCGCCGGACCGGCGTCGCTGGTCGGGCTCGGCATCGCCCGCGAGCGCGGCTGGACCGCGCCGCACCCCGGTACCGACAGCGGCAGCGGTCGCACGGCCGACACCAAGCAGGAGGCGGTCGAGCAGGCCGACACCTCGCGCGCGGAGACCGAGACCAACCAGGAGGAGGGCAGCGATGACTGACGTGCTCACCCCGGTCCTCACCGACAACTGGGGCGACGACCGCAGCTGGACGCTGGATTCGTACGCCGCGCGCGGTGGCTACGCCGCCCTCGACAAGGCCTTCGCGATGGCGCCCGACGACGTCATCACCGAAGTCAAGGAGTCCGGCCTGCGCGGCCGCGGTGGCGCCGGCTTCCCCACCGGCATGAAGTGGGGCTTCATCCCGCAGGATGCTGCAACAGAGGCAGGACGGAAGCCGAAGTACCTCGTGGTCAACGCCGACGAGTCCGAGCCGGGCACGTGCAAGGACATCCCGCTGATGATGGCCAGCCCGCACACGCTGGTCGAAGGCGTCATCATCAGCTCCTACGCGATCCGCGCCAACCAGGCGTTCATCTACATCCGCGGCGAGGTGCTCCACGTCATCCGCCGCGTCCAGCGTGCGGTGCAGGAGGCCTACCTCGCCGGCCACCTCGGCAAGAACATCCACGGCTCGGGCTTCGACCTCGACGTGGTCGTCCACGCCGGCGCCGGCGCCTACATCTGTGGCGAGGAGACCGCCCTGCTCGAGGGGCTCGAGGGCCGCCGCGGCCAACCCCGCCTGCGCCCCCCGTTCCCTGCGGTCGCCGGCCTCTACGCCAGCCCGACCGTCATCAACAACGTCGAGTCGATCGCGTCGGTGCCGAGCATCATCGAGCACGGGCACGGCTGGTTCTCGTCGATGGGCACCGAGAAGTCCAAGGGCTTCGGGATCTTCTCGCTGTCCGGTCACGTGCAGCAGCCGGGTCAGTACGAGGCGCCACTCGGCATCACCCTGCGCACGCTGATCGACCTGGCCGGCGGCATCCGCGAGGGCCACGAGCTCAAGTTCTGGACGCCGGGTGGCTCCAGCACGCCCCTGCTGACGGCCGAGCACCTCGACATGCCGCTCGACTTCGAAGGGGTCGGCGCCGCCGGCTCCATGCTCGGGACCCGCGCCTTGCAGATCTTCGACGACACGACCTGCGTCGTACGCGCGACCCTGCGGTGGACCGAGTTCTACAAGCACGAGTCCTGCGGCAAGTGCACCCCGTGCCGTGAGGGCACGTGGTGGCTGGTGCAGACGCTCACGGCGCTGGAGAAGGGGCAGGGCAGCGAGGCCGACCTCGACCTGCTGCTCGACCAGTGCGACAACATCCTCGGCCGCTCGTTCTGCGCGCTCGCCGACGGTGCGGTCAGCCCGATCATGAGCTCGATCAAATACTTCCGCGACGAGTACGTCGCGCACCTCACCGAGGGCGGGTGTCCCTTCGACCCCGCCCGATCGACCGCCTGGGCAGGACAGGAGGTGACGGCATGACACTGGCACCCAACAACGGGGCTCCGGAGAAGACCGACCTGGTCACGCTCACCATCGACGGCGTCCAGGTCAGCGTCGCGAAGGACACCTTGGTGATCCGCGCCGCCGAGCAGGTCGGCGTCCAGATCCCACGGTTCTGCGACCACCCGCTGCTCGCGCCGGTCGGCGCCTGCCGCCAGTGCCTGGTCGACATCCCCGACGCCGGCAACGGCCGAGGGTTCCCCAAGCCGCAGGCCTCCTGCACGCTGCCGGTCGCCGAGGGCATGGTCGTCAACACCCAGGCCACCAGCCCGGTCGCCGACAAGGCGCAGCAGGGGATCATGGAGTTCCTGCTGATCAACCACCCGCTGGACTGCCCGGTCTGCGACAAGGGCGGCGAGTGCCCCCTGCAGAACCAGGCGATGTCCAACGGCCGCGGCGAGTCCCGCTTCTCCGCCGGTGGTGGGGTCAAGCGCACCTACCCCAAGCCGATCAACATCAGCGCCCAGGTGCTGCTCGACCGCGAGCGGTGCGTGCTCTGCGCCCGCTGCACCCGCTTCTCCGAGCAGATCGCCGGCGACCCGTTCATCGCCCTGATCGAGCGCGGGGCCCTTCAGCAGGTCGGCATCTACGAGCGCGAGCCGTTCGACTCGTACTTCTCGGGCAACACCATCCAGATCTGCCCGGTCGGTGCGCTGACCAGCGCCGACTACCGGTTCCGGTCCCGCCCGTTCGACCTCGTCTCCTCGCCGAGCATCGCCGAGCACGACTCGTGTGGCTCGGCGATCCGGGTCGACCACCGTCGCGGCAAGGTGATGCGCCGGCTCGCCGGCAACGACCCCGAGGTCAACGAGGAGTGGATCACCGACAAGGACCGCTTCGCGTTCCACTACGCCACCGAGGCCGACCGGCTCAGCTACCCCCAGGTGCGCGACGCTCTGCCGGACGGGGGGCGGGGCGAGCTGCGGCCCGCGTCGTGGCCCGAGGCCTTCGCCGTCGCCGCCCGCGGGCTCCAGGCGGCAGGCGCCACCGGTGTGCTGACCGGCGGCCGCATCACCGCGGAGGACGGCTACGCCTACAGCAAGTTCGCCCGGGTCGCCCTCGGCACCAACGACATCGACTTCCGCTCCCGCCCGCACTCAGCCGAGGAGGCGGCGTTCCTCGCCGCCGAGGTGGTGCTGCGCAGCACCGTGACGTACGCCGACCTGGAGACCGCGAGCACCGTTGTGCTCGTCGGGCTCGAGCCCGAGGACGAGGCCGGCACGATCTTCCTGCGGCTGCGCAAGGCGACGATGCACGGCACCACGCGGGTCGTCGCGATTGCGCCGTACGCCACGCGCGGTCTCGCCAAGATGGGCGGCCACCTGGTCCGCACCGCGCCCGGCGCCGAGCCTGCCGCGATCGAGGCGCTCGTCCAGCAGGGTGAGTACGGCGTCGACAGCACCGCCGTGATCCTCGTCGGTGAGCGGCTCGCGACGGTGCCCGGTGCACTCAGCGCCGCCGCCTCCCTGGCCGCCAAGACCGGTGCCCGGCTCGCCTGGGTCCCGCGTCGTGCCGGTGACCGCGGTGCGGTCGAGACCGGCTGCCTGCCCAACCTGCTCCCCGGTGGCCGTCCGGTCGCCGACGCCGCCGCCCGCGTCGACGCCGCCGCCGACTGGGGTGTCGCCCACCTGCCCGAGAGCGTCGGCCGCGACGCCGACGCGATCGTCGCCGCCCTAGGGTCCGGTGAGCTCGGAGGACTGGTCATCGGTGGCGTCGATCCCGACGACACCAGCGACCCGGCCGCGACCCGCGCCGCCATCGCGGCCGCGTCGTTCGTCGTGGCGCTCGAGCTGCGCGAGACCGACGTGACCCGGGCCGCCGACGTGGTCTTCCCGGTCGCGCCGACGGTCGACAAGTCCGGAATCTTCGTCACCTGGGAGGGCCGTCCGCGCAGCTTCGACGCGGTCTTCTCCAGCCCGAGCTCGCTGCCCGACCTGCGCATCCTGGCCGGCATCGCCGAGGAGCTGGGCCGCCCGCTCGGGTTCCGCACCATCGTCGAGGCGCGGGCCGAGATGGAGGAGATGGGTCCGTGGGACGGCGACCGCGCCGTACTCACTGGGTTCGAGGCTCGCTCCGCTCGCCCCTCAACCACCGATGGCCTCGCGATCTCGACGTGGAAGCTGCTCGTCGACAACGGCTCGATGCAGGACGGCGACAAGGCCTACCGCGCCACCGGTCGTGGACCGGTCGCGCGCGTCTCGACCACGACGTACGACGCTCACGGGCCGACCGTCACCCTCACCGGCGACCGTGGGTCGGTGACGCTGCCGGCGGAGCCGGCCGACCTCGACGACGACGTCGTCTGGCTGCCGGCCAACTCGTTCGGCAACGGCGTGCTGGCCGATCTGGCCTCGCCTGGCAGCCGGGTCTCGATCGCGAAGGGATCCGACGCATGAACCTCCCGATGATCGCGACGGCCGACACCGACCTGTCGGACTTCGGGCACGACGTCTGGTGGGTCATCCTCATCAAGACCCTCATGATCTTCGTGATCCTGGTGCTGCTCACGCTCTTCAACATCTGGTGGGAGCGCCGCGTGGTGGCTCGCATGCAGCACCGCATCGGCCCCAACGTGCACGGCCCCTTCGGCCTGCTGCAGTCGCTCGCCGACGGCGTGAAGCTGGCGCTCAAGGAGGACCTCACCCCCAAGGCCGCCGACAAGCTGGTCTTCCTGATCGCGCCGGTCCTCGCGACGGTGCCGGCCTTCGTGACCTTCGCGGTGATCCCGTTCGGCCCCGAGGTGAACTTCTTCGGCCAGGAGACGCCGCTCCAGCTGACCGACATGCCGGTCGCGGTCCTCTTCGTGATGGCGATCGCGTCCATCGGCATCTACGGCATCGTGCTCGGTGGCTGGTCCAGCGGCTCGACGTACTCCCTGCTCGGCGGCCTGCGCTCGAGCGCCCAGATGATCTCCTACGAGGTCGCGATGGGCCTCGCCCTGGTCGCGGTCTTCCTGTACGCCGGCTCGATGTCGACGTCCGAGATCGTCAAGGCCCAGGACGACCTGTGGTTCGGGCTGATCCTCGCGCCGTCGTTCGTCATCTACTGCATCGCGATGGTCGGCGAGACCAACCGCGCCCCCTTCGACCTCCCGGAGGCCGAAGGCGAGCTGGTGGGTGGCTTCCACACCGAGTACAGCTCGCTGAAGTTCGCGCTCTTCTTCCTCGCCGAGTACATCAACATGGCGACGGTCTCCGCGCTCGCGACCACGCTCTTCCTGGGCGGGTGGCACGCGCCGTTCTGGATCGACCGCGTCTGGGCCGGCGCCAACGAGGGCTACGTCCCGGTGATCTGGTTCTTCGGCAAGGTCCTCTTCTTCATCTTCGTCTTCATCTGGCTGCGCGGCTCGCTGCCGCGACTGCGCTACGACCAGTTCATGGCGTTCGGCTGGAAGCGGCTGATCCCGATCGCACTGGTGTGGATCGTCGCCGTCGCGACCATCCGCTCGATCTCGCTCGAGGGTGGCATCGACCGGAAGTGGCTGCTGATCGGCATCGGCGTCCTCGCGGTGATCTTCCTGGTCCTCTTCTTCATCGGGGAGTCGGAGGACGAGTCCGAGACCGCCGAGGCCGTCGCGACGCCGGGCGGGTTCCCGGTGCCGCCGATGCCTGCCGGCGGTGCGGTCCGCGGTGCCGCCCAGCCGCTCACGTTCAGCAGCCCGAGCTCCACCGTCTCCGGAGGGGAAGCCTGATGGCCAAGCCGACGTCACAGTCGAAGTCCATGAAGGAGCAGCTCTGGGACCCCGTCGCGGGTTTCGGGGTCACGTTCCGCACGATGTTCAAGAAGGTCGTCACCGAGCAGTACCCCTTCGAGAAGCTGCCGACCGCGCCCCGCTTCCATGGTCGGCACCAGCTCAACCGCTGGCCCGACGGACTCGAGAAGTGCATCGGCTGCGAGCTGTGCGCCTGGGCCTGCCCGGCCGACGCGATCTACGTCGAGGGAGCGTCCAACGACGACGACGCCAACGGCGAGGGCCGCTTCAGCCCCGGTGAGCGCTACGGCCGCGTCTACCAGATCAACTACCTGCGCTGCATCCTCTGCGGCCTGTGCATCGAAGCCTGCCCGACCCGGGCGCTGACGATGACCAACGAGTACGAGCTGGCCGACAACAACCGCGCGGACCTGATCTACGAGAAGTCCGACCTGCTGGCCCCGCTGCTGCCCGGCATGGAGCAGCCGCCGCACGCGATGCTCCTCGGCGACGACGAGGGCGCCTACTACCGCGGGGAGTTCTCTGCGCCCGCGCCGACGCAGGGTGGTGACGCCTGATGGTGGCCTTCTGGATCCTCGCGCCGATCATGGTGATCGCGGCCCTCGGCATCCTCTTCGTCCGCAAGGCCGTGCACGCCGCGCTGCTGCTGGCGGTCGTGATGATCTCGCTGGCGATCCTGTACGCCGCCCTCGAGGCGCCGTTCCTCTTCGCGGTGCAGATCATCGTCTACACCGGCGCGATCCTGATGCTGTTCCTCTTCGTGCTGATGCTCGTCGGCGTCGACGCCTCCGACTCGGTGGTCGAGACGATCCGCGGCCAGCGGGCGCTCGCGATCGTCGGCGGCATCGCGCTGGGCACGGTGCTGATCGTCGGCCTCGGCCAGATCTCGCTGGGTACGGCGGTCGGCCTGGACGACGCGAACGCCAACGGGAACATCCAGGCTCTCGCGGACATCCTGTTCTCCCGCTACGTCTTCGCGTTCGAGACCACCAGCGCCCTGCTCATCACCGCTGCGGTCGGCGCGATGGTGCTCGCCCACCGCGAGCGGCTCACCCCGAAGGCGCGTCAGCCCGAGCTCGCCGCCCAGCGGATCAGGGACTACGCGGAGTCGGGCAAGCACCCCGGCCCGCTGCCCACTCCGGGCGTCTACGCCCGCCACAACGCGGTCGACACCCCGGCCCTGCTGCCCGACGGCACCGCCGCCCCGTCCTCCGTGTCTCGCGTCCTGGTGGCCCGAGGCACCATCCGATCGGCGCCTGCGACCGCCGACGCGATCGAGGAGATCGAGAAGCAGATCGGCTGGTCGCCGCACGCCGGCGGCGCGCCTTCCGCGCCCGCCTCGACCACCGAGGAAGCACCCGCGACGGGAGGCGGCGACCAGTGAACATCCAGGCGTACGTCGTACTGTCCGCGATCCTCTTCACCATCGGCTGCGTCGGGGTCCTCACCCGCCGCAACGCCATCGTGGTGTTCATGTGCGTCGAGCTGATGCTCAACGCCTCCAACCTCGCTCTGGTCGCCTTCGCCAAGCAGCACGGCAACCTCGACGGCCAGATCGCCGCCTTCTTCGTGATGGTGGTGGCCGCGGCCGAGGTCGTGGTCGGGCTCGCGATCATCATGACCATCTTCCGGACCCGGCGGTCGGCCTCGGTCGACGACGCCAGCCTGCTGAAGTTCTAGGGGCCTGACTGATGATTGCTCTGCACGGAGGGTCCTCGATCCCTGTGGTCGACCCGACCTCCGCCGAAGGTGTCTTCGGCCTGCTCTGGCTGGTGATCGCGCTGCCGCTGGCCGGCGCCGCGGTCCTGCTCATCGGCGGGAGGTTCACCGACAAGTGGGGGCACCTGCTCGGCACGCTGCTGCCGATCGGGTCGTTCGCGATCTCGCTGGCGATGTTCATCTCGCTGCTCGGCCGCGCGGACGACGACCGTCAGGTGGTCCAGAACCTCTACACCTGGTTCGAGACCGGCAACCTCGACGTGGGCATGGACCTGCTCTACGACCCGCTGTCGGCGCTCTTCCTGCTGCTGATCACCGGCGTCGGATCGCTGATCCACGTCTACTCGATCGGCTACATGGCGCACGACCCCCGCCGTCGCCGGTTCTTCGGCTACCTGAACCTCTTCGTCGCGGCCATGCTGATGCTGGTCCTCTCGGAGAACTACCTCGGCCTCTTCCTCGGCTGGGAGGGCGTCGGCCTGGCGTCGTACCTGCTGATCGGCTTCTGGCAGCACAAGCCGACCGCAGCAGCCGCCGCCAAGAAGGCCTTCGTGATCAACCGCGTTGGCGACATGGGGCTGTCGCTCGCGATCATGCTCTTCTTCATCACCTTCGGCTCGACCAGCTTCACGGTGATCAGCGCCGGAGCCGGTGACGCGTCGTCGACCACGGTGACGATCCTCGGCCTGCTGCTCCTGCTCGGCGCCTGTGGCAAGTCCGCCCAGTTCCCCTTGCAGGCCTGGCTCCTGGACGCGATGGAGGGCCCGACCCCGGTCTCGGCGCTCATCCACGCGGCGACCATGGTGACCGCCGGTGTCTACCTGGTCGTGCGCTCCAACTTCATCTTCGACCTCGCCCCGCACGCGCAGACCGCCGTGGTGGTCGTGGCTGTGATCTCCATCTTCTGGGGAGCCTGGATCGGCTGCGCGAAGGACGACATCAAGAAGGCGCTGGCCGGATCGACGATGAGCCAGATCGGCTACATGATGCTGGCCGCCGGCCTCGGCGTCGCGGGCTACGCGTTCGCGATCTTCCACCTGCTGATGCACGGCTTCTTCAAGGCCAACATGTTCCTCGGTGCCGGCTCGGTGATGCACGGCATGGACGACGACGTCGACATGCGCCACTACGGCGCCGTACGCAAGGCGATGCCGGTCACCTACCTGACCTTCGCGATGGGCTACCTCGCGATCATCGGGTTCCCGGGCTTCTCCGGCTTCTGGTCGAAGGACAAGATCATCGAGACGGCGCTGGCCGACAACTGGCTGGTCGGCCTCTGCGCGCTGGCCGGCGCCGGTGTCACCGGCTTCTACATGACCCGGCTGATGCTGATGACGTTCTTCGGCGAGAAGCGATGGGAGAAGGACGTCCACCCGCACGAGTCGCCCTCGGTGATGACCGTGCCGCTGATGGTGCTCGCGGCCCTGTCCGTGCTCGGTGGCGTGGTCCTGATCGGCGACTGGATCGTCGACTTCCTCGCCCCGGTCGTCGGCACAGCGCCGCACGAGGACCCACCGATCCCGGCACTCGGCGTCACGCTCCTCGCGTTGTGCGTGGTCGCGGTGGGCGTCGCCCTGGCCTGGCTCCTGGTCGGCAAGCGCGACGTGCCCCGCGAGGCTCCGCAGGACGTCTCGTTCGTGACCCGCGCAGGCCGTGAGGAGCTCTACGGCAACACGATCAACGACACCCTCGTGGTCAACCCGAGCAGGAACCTCACCACGGCGCTGCTCGCCACCGACAAGCACGCCGTCGACGGCGTGCTCACCGGCGGCCCGATCGCGGTCGGGTTGTTCGCCGGGTTCGCCCGACGCGTGCAGAACGGCTACGTCCGCTCGTACGCCCTGTCCATCCTCGTCGGCGCGCTGATCGTCGCCCTCGCTCTCCTGGCGGTGAACCTCGCATGACTGACGTCCCCTGGCTGACCGTGCTGATCGTCGTGCCGCTCGTCGGCGCGCTGGTCACGGCGCTCCTGCCCAAGGCGACCCGGGAGACCGCGCTGCCCAAGCAGGTCGCGCTTGCCTTCGCGCTCCTCACTGCCGCTGTCGGCATCGCGATCGCGACGCAGTACAGCAACGGCGACGGCGACGGCATGCAGCTCACTGAGACGCACAACTGGATCGAGCCGCTCGGCGTCCACTACGCGCTCGGCGTCGACGGACTCGGCCTGATGATGATCCTGCTGACCGTCGCGCTCGTCCCGGTCGTCTTCGTGGCGTCATGGCACGAGGCCGACGGTCGCAACCCGGCGGCGTTCTTCGCCTGGGCGCTGGCGCTCCAGGCCTTCGCGCTCTGCGTCTTCGCCGCGACCGACGTCTTCCTCTTCTACGTCGTCTTCGAGGCCACGCTGATCCCGGCGTACTTCCTCATCGGTGGCTTCGGCAAGGAGGGGCGCGGCAACGCCGCCCTGAAGTTCCTGATGTACCAGCTCGGCGGCGGCCTGGTGCTGCTCGCCGCGGTGATCGGGCTCTACGTCGTCTCCGCTGATGCGGGCTCTCCGTCGTACCTGCTCTCCGACCTGCAGCAGCTCGACATGAGCACGACCTGGGAGCGCTGGCTCTTCGTCGGCTTCATGATCGCGTTCATCGTGAAGGCGCCGCTCTTCCCGCTGCACACCTGGCTGGCCGACACCACCGAGAAGGCGACGCCCGGCACGAGCGTGCTGCTGGTCTGCATCCTCGACAAGATCGGCACCTTCGGGATGCTGCGCTTCTGTCTGGGCATCTTCCCGGGTGCCTCGGAGTGGGCGACGCCGGTCGTCATGACGCTGGCGCTGATCTCGATCGTGTACGGCGCGTTCCTCGCCATCGGCCAGGACGACATCCTGCGCCTGATCGGTCTGACGTCGCTCAGCCACTTCGGCTTCATCACGCTCGGCATCTTCGCGCTGACCACTCAGGGCGGCTCCGGCTCGATCCTCTACATGGTCAACCACGGCGTCGGGACGGCCGCGCTGTTCCTGATCGCGGGCTACCTGATCAAGCGCAAGGGCACCTCGCTGATCAGCGAGATCACCGGCGTCGAGAAGCGCGCGCCCGTCCTCGCCGGGCTCTTCCTGATCGCGGGTCTGGCCACCCTGGGCCTGCCCGGCCTGAGCCAGTTCGTCTCCGAGATCCTGGTGATGATCGCGGCCTTCGACTACCACTGGTGGGTCGGTGCCGTGTCCGTCACGGGCATCGTGCTCGCCGCCGTCTACGTGCTCTGGCTCTACCAGCGCACGATGACCGGTCCGGCGGTCCCCGCGGACGAGGGCATGCGTGATCTCGACCGGCGTGAGCTGATCGCCGTCGTGCCCCTGATCGCCGCCCTGGTCTTCTTCGGCTTCTTCCCGCAGCCGATGCTCGACGCCGTCAACCCGACCGTCGACTCGCTGCTCCAGCACGTCGGGGTGACCGACGACCCGCCGACCGTACCCGCGGCCGAGGAAGGTGCTCACTGATGGACTTCGTCAAGCCCACCATCGAGTACGCCGACATCTGGCCCCTCATCCTCGTCTTCGGCGTCGCCTGCGTCGGCGTGGTCGTTGAGGCGTTCGTCCCGCGTGCGCACCGCTTCCTGGTGCAGACCGTGCTCGCCGGCGCCGGCATCGTCGCTGCCCTGGTCGGCACGGTGATGGTCGCCCGCGACCTGACCGTGCACGGTGACGGCGCTGCCCGCGGAGCGGTCGACGTCGAGGGCACCATCGCCGTCGACGGCCCGGCCGTCTTCTTCTGGGGACTCATCCTGATCGTCGCGCTCGGCGGCGTACTCCTCTTCGCTGAGCGCCGACTCGAGGGCGGGGTGTCGGCGTTCGCCGGCCAGGCCGCCGCGCTGCCCGGCACCGAGGCCGAGCGCCAGGCGTCCAAGAGCGGCCTCGAGCACACCGAGATCTACCCGCTGCTCATGTTCGCCGTGTTCGGCATGATGCTCTTCCCGTCGGCCAACGACCTGCTGACGCTCTTCGTCGCTCTCGAGGTGCTGTCGCTGCCGCTCTACCTGCTCTGCGGGCTGGCCCGGCGGCGCCGGCTGCTCAGCCAGGAGGCGGCACTCAAGTACTTCCTGCTCGGCGCCTTCTCCTCCGGCTTCTTCCTGTACGGCGTCGCCCTGGTCTACGGCTTCGCCGGCTCGATGCAGTACGCCGAGATCAACGAGGCGGTCCGCAACGACCTGACCAACCAGTCGCTCCTGCTGATCGGTATCGGCATGCTGTCGGTCGGCCTGCTCTTCAAGGTCGGCGCGGCGCCGTTCCACTCGTGGACCCCCGACGTCTACCAGGGCGCGCCGACGCCGGTCACCGCGTTCATGGCGGCCGGCACCAAGATCGCGGCCTTCGGTGCGATCCTTCGCCTCTTCTACGTCGCCTTCGGCTCGGAGCGCTGGACCTGGCAGCCGATGCTGTGGGTCATCGCGATCCTGACGATGGTCGTGGGCGCGGTGCTCGCGGTCGTCCAGACCGACATGAAGCGGATGCTCGCCTACTCCTCGATCGCGCACACGGGCTTCCTGCTCACCGGCGTCCTCGGCGTCCAGCAGGCCACGGAGCTGTCCGACGGCGAGGTCACCTCGATGCAGGCCGTGCTCTTCTACCTGACGACGTACGGCTTCGCGATGCTCGGCGCCTTCGCCGTGGTCACCCTGGTGCGCGACTCGTCGGGCGAGGCGTCGACGTTCGCCCGCTGGCAGGGACTCGGTCGCCGCTCCCCGCTGGTGGCCGGTCTGTTCGCGTTCTTCCTGCTGTCGATGGCCGGCATCCCGCTGACCGCCGGCTTCGTGGGCAAGTGGGCGGTCTTCACGGTCGCCTTGTCGGCCGGCGCCTGGCCGGTCGTGGTCGCCGCCATCCTGTGCAGCATCGTCGCCGTCTTCTTCTACGTCCGGGTGATCGTGCTGATGTTCTTCGTCGACGTCGCACCCGACTCGGGCGAGCTCGCCAGCGTCGCGAGGCCGTCGTTGCTGACCTCCGCGACGATCGCCGTCGGCCTCGCCGCGACGGTCCTCCTGGGCGTCGTACCCGGCCCGGTTCTCACCTTGGCGGACCATGCTGGACAATTCCTCAGGTGACGTCCGGATCTGCCGCTCTCGCACTCCCCGTCGGCGACGACGCGCTCGCAGCACGGCTGCATGAGCGCTTGGCGCTGGTCGAGGAGGCGCTGGCCGGGCACGTCCGCAGCCGGGCCGCGTTCGTGACCGAGACCGCCAGTCACCTGATGGAGGCCGGCGGCAAGCGGTTCCGGCCGCTGTTGGTGCTGCTCGCCGCCGAGGTGGGGGACCGTCCGGACTCCGACGAGGTCATCACGGCCGCGTGCGTGGTCGAGCTGACGCACCTCGCCTCGCTCTACCACGACGACGTGATGGACGAGGCCGACTTGCGGCGGGGTGCGGTCGCCGCGCACACGCGCTGGGGCAACCACGTCGCGATCCTCACTGGCGACTTCCTCTTCTCGAAGTCCTCCGAGCTGACCGCCGAGCTCGGCGGCGACGCGGTCCGGATCCAGGCGCAGACCTTCACCCGGCTCGTCGAGGGCCAGATCCTCGAGACCGTCGCCCCGCAGCCGGGGGAGGACCCCCTGGAGCACTACCTCGAGGTCGTCGCCGGCAAGACCGGCTCGCTGATCGCCACTTCCGCCCGCTACGGCGCCCGCTTCGGCGGTGCCTCCCGCGAAGTCGAGGAGGCGCTGACGGCGTACGGCGAGATCGTCGGCTGCGCCTTCCAGCTCTCCGATGACATCCTCGACATCGCCTCCGACTCCGGCGAGTCCGGGAAGACGCCTGGCACCGACCTGCGCGAGGGAGTCCCCACGCTTCCGGTGCTGATGGCTCAGGCGTCCACCGACCCCGCCGACGCTCGCCTGCTCGAGCTCCTCGCCGGCGAGCTGACCGACGACGACCTCCACGCAGAGGCGCTCGGCCTCCTCCGCAAGCACCCGGCCCTCGACCAGGCCCGCGCGTACGTCGTCGCCCGCGCCACCGAGGCCAAGCAGCACCTCGCCGCCGTACCCCAGGGGCCGGTCCGCGCCGCCCTCGAGGCGTTCGCCGACATCGTCGCCACTCGCTCTGCCTGATCTGGCGCGGGACGTCATACGAACAGTGGCGCGGGACGCACTATCCGTATGACGTCCTGAGGTCAGCTGAGCTCGACCAACGCCGCAGACCGCTCCCACAGACCGTCGATGACCGCCTGGTCGCTGGCCTGCCTCCTCTCGCGCCCGTCGGCCTTGAAGCGGTCGAAGTACCGCCCGTTGACCTCCGGGTCGGGGCCGCGCTCGGCGAGGGCGATCAGGGGCGCCGCGCCGTCGGGGACGCTGATCGTCGCCCATCGCTTGAGCGGTGAGCGGTAGGCGAGACCGACCAGCCACGAGTCGCGGCCGAACGAGCTGCCCACCGGTCCGGGGTGGACGGCGACCGAGACCACGCCGTCGTCGGACCACCGCTGGGCGATGCCGCGGGTGAAGACGATGTTCATCAGCTTGCCGGTGCCGTACGCCGGGAACTCGAACGCCCGGCGGTGCTCGTAGTCGAGGTCGTCGAGCACGATCTTGCCCATCAGGTTGCCTACGCTCGAGGTGTTGACGACCAGTGACTGGCCGGCGGCAGTGAGCTGGGGACGGAGCAGGTTCGTGAGCAGGTACGGCGCCAGGTGGTTGATCTGGAAGTTGGGCTCGTGCCCGTCGCGGGTCTTCGCGGCAGGCGCGAAGGTCCCGCCGGCGTTGTTCATCAGCACGTCGAGCGTCTCGACCCGCTCGCCGACCTGCGCGGCGAGGCGACGAACGTCGTCCAAACGGGAGAAGTCGGCGATCAGCGGTTCGGTGCCCACTGCCTCGGCGACCGGCCGGAGCTTGTCGGCCGACCGTCCGGTCACGTGGACGGTCGCGCCCCGGGCGGCCAGCGCCCGGGCGGTCTCGGCCCCGATCCCGTCACTCGCCCCGGTCACGAGGACCGTACGGCCCGCCATCGTCTGATCGCTCATGCGCCGAGCGTAGGCGAGGTGCCTACGCGGCGGTGGTGGCCTCGACCGCCAGCCGCAGCTGCCGCCGCCGGTGGTTGACGGCTTCGACGGTGAAGATCACCAGCGCGATCCAGACCAGCACGAAGCCGGCCCAGCGGCCCACGGGCATGTCCTCGTGGAACCACAGCACGCCGAGGGCGAACTGGAGGATCGGGGCGAGGTACTGCAGCAGCCCGAGGGTCACCATGGGGACCCGGGTGGCTGCGGCGCCGAAGCAGATCAGTGGGATGGCGGTGATGATGCCGGTGGTCATGAAGAGCAGCGAGTGGCCGAGCCCGTGGTTGGCGAAGTTGGAGCCGCCGGTCGCGCCGAGCCAACCGACGTACGCGAGCGCGAACGGTGCGATCACGGCTGTCTCGTAGGTCAGGCTGTCGGTCGCACCGACGTTGGCGGTCTTCTTGCAGAGCCCGTAGCTGCCAAAGGTGAAGGCCAGCACCAGCGCGACGTACGGCAGCCGTCCGTAGTCCAGGGTCAGGACGATGACCGCGGTCGTCGCGATGCCCATCGCGACCCACTGCAGCGGCCGCAGCCGCTCGTGCAGGATCACCACGCCCATCAGCACGGTCACCAACGGGTTGATGAAGTAGCCGAGTGAGGTCTCGACGACGCGGCCGTTGTTGACGCCCCAGATGTAGGTCGCCCAGTTGACGCTGATGACGAAGGCGGCGACGGTCAGCAGCAGCCGCACCCGCCGGTCGCGCCAGATCGCGCGCAGCTGCGGGCCACGCCGGAGCAGCAGCATGAGCACGAACATCGTGATGCAGGACCACAGCACCCGGTGGGCCAGGATCTCGAACGCTCCGGCCGGCTCGAGCAGCGGCCAGTAGAGCGGGAAGAGTCCCCACATCGCGTACGCCGCGACCCCGAAGAGCAATCCGCGACGGGCGTCTGGCACGCGCTCAGGATAGGTGGGTGGTTAGGGCTTGCCGCCAATGGGTATGCAGCCGGGTGCGTTGACACACGCTGTGCAGATCACAAAAGGGTCCCCGCTCTCGGGCGGGGACCCTTTGTGTGTTGGTGCGTCAGTGACTGGGTCTCGACACGCCGGTCGCGACCTCGTCCCGCTAGACGACCGTCCAGGTGTCGCCGCCGCCGATGAGCTTCGCGAGCCGTTCGCTCGGGCTGCCTGGTGTGGCCTGCCGTGCGGAGGCGATCTGACCGCGGGCGCCGTCGTCGTAGGTCGGGCGTTCGACTTGGCGGAAGATCCCGATCGGGGACTGGTTGAGGTAGCCGGAGTCGGTCAGTCGTGAGATGGCGAAGGCCATGGTGGGGTCGGGGTTGTGCGCGTTGTGGACGAGGATGGCGTCCTCGCCGACATCGGCCACCTCGACGACCTTCACGCCACCGGTCTCGCTGTCGCGGATCAGGCCCTTGGACCCCTCCCCAGAAGACGACGGAGTGCCGAACCGGATCGGCTCGCCGTGCACGAGCGGGATGATGGCGTCGGCTTTGGTGTCGGGGTTCTTGATGGCGTCGAATGCGCCGTCGTTGAAGATGGGGCAGTTCTGGTAGATCTCGACGATCGAGGTGCCGCGGTGGGCGGCTGCGGCGGACAGCACGGAGGTGAGGTGCTTGCGGTCGGAGTCGATGGTGCGGGCCACGAACGACCCTTCGGCGCCGAGGGCGAGGGAGACGGGGTTGAACGGGTGGTCGAGTGAGCCCATGGGGGTGGATTTGGTGATCTTGCCGGCCTCGGAGGTGGGGGAGTACTGGCCTTTGGTGAGGCCGTAGATCCGGTTGTTGAAGAGCAGGATCGTCATGTTGACGTTGCGGCGCAGGGCGTGGATGAGGTGGTTGCCGCCGATGGAGAGGGCGTCGCCGTCACCGGTGACGACCCAGACCGAGAGGTCCTCGCGGGCGGTGGCGATGCCGGTCGCGATCGACGGCGCGCGGCCGTGGATGGAGTGCATGCCGTAGGTGTCGAGGTAGTAGGGGAACCGCGACGAGCAGCCGATGCCGGAGACGAAGACGATGTTCTCGCGGCGCAGTCCGAGCTGGGGCAGGAACCCCTGGACGGCTTTGAGCACGGCGTAGTCGCCGCAGCCGGGGCACCAGCGGACCTCCTGGTCGGAGGTGTACTCCTTGCCGGTCTGGGGCTGGTCGTTGGTCGGGACCAGCTCGACTCCTGATCGCAGGCCGGGGAAGGGCAGGTTCTCGGCAGCTGTTGACGTGGTGGTCACTTGCTCGCCTCCTCGGCGATGGGGGCGGGGGTGAGGTCGACGGTGATGCCCTCGGCTTCGGCGACGAGGCCGCCGATGGCTTCGGCGAGGGCGGCGGCCTTGATGGGCATGCCGTTGACCTGGTTGTAGCCGATGGCGTCGACGAGGTACTTCGCGCGGATGAGCAGCGAGAGCTGGCCGAGGTTCATCTCGGGGACGAGGATCTTGTCGTACCTGTTGAGGATCTCGCCGAGGTCCTTCGGGAACGGGTTGAGGTGGCGCAGGTGCACTTGGGCGACCTGGTAGCCGGCCTTGCGGACCCGGCGGCAGCCGGCGCCGATCGGGCCGTAGGTGGAGCCCCAGCCGATCACGAGGACCTTCGCCGTGCCTGCTCCGGGGGGGCCGGAGGGGTCGTCGACGACCAGTGGCGGGAGCGAGTCGGCGATCCGGTCGACCTTCGCCTGCCGGGTCCGGACCATCAGGTCGTGGTTGGCTGGGTCGTAGGAGATGTTGCCGTGACCCTCGCCCTTCTCGAGGCCGCCGATGCGGTGCTCGAGGCCGGGGGTGCCGGGGATGGC
>NZ_BAABKN010000003.1:0-95574 GCF_039543845.1 Nocardioides endophyticus
AGGTCGCGCACGAGCGCGATCAGGTCGACGGCTTCGTCCGAGGGCAGCAGGCGAGAGGCAGGCATCGTGGATCCTTCGAGGAGTGCGACAAGTACATTCGGGCAGGGGGCTCAGGCATTAATCGTGTGACCGTCGGATGGACGTGGACCCTGCGGGACAGCTCGAAGGTGCCAAGACCCCAGCCCTGGGCGAGCTTCAACTCGCGTTGCGGCAATGCCGCTTCGGCTCCCGCGCTGTGGCCACTCAGTAGTAGGCCGCACTCGGCCGAGACAACCTTGACGAAGCCCGTTGGGTCGCCATCCTGTGCTCCTTGCCGTTGGCGGAGAAAGGGACCCCGGCGACCTTCGGCTCGAATCCCTCGGCTCGTGCTCGGTCTTCGGTGAGGCCGAAGCTGACCACCTAGCGCTGGCAGAACGTCGTGCGGGGCATCAATCGGTCGGGGCCGTGGGGACGCCATGTCAAACCTTCCGATCAATTGGCGAGGCTACCAACTTGTTCAGGATGTGTAGGTCGGTGGCGCCCTCACCGAGCTCACGGCCCCCATCCCGACTGTTTGAAACCCGCGGAGGGGATCGCCGCGTCGAAGGCGTTGTGGCAGTTGACCCGTACCGTGCTCGCGTTGATGTCGCGCGCGGTCCGGTGGACCTTGGAGATGTCACGCGTCCAGACGCTGGCAGCGACTCCGACCCCGTGACGCGCGGCCCCGTCGTAGTTCGAGCATGGTGGGCGTCACTGATTCTCACTGTTCGATATCTGCACATTCACCAGACCCCGGAAGCGATCGCCGCAGCGCTCTTAGCCGTCGATGCGGAGCTGGCGGATGCGGGCGTAGAGCGTCGTCCGGGACAAGCCCAGCTCGCGCGCGGCCCGCACCTTGTTGCCGTCGGCAGCGCGCAGCGCCACCCGGATCGCGTCGCGCTCGGCGCGCTCGAGTGGGGAAAGAGCGCGGCCTGGCGTCGTCGTGCGGTAACCCTCAGGAAGGTCGCCCGCGGCGATGCCGCCGGTCGAGCGGCGCGCTGCGGCGTGGGTGACCACAGCCTTGAGCTCACGCAGGTTGCCGGGCCAGCTGTGGGCGGCCAGTGCGTGCATCGCGCCCGGCGTCAGGTGGACCGAGCCCGAAGCGGCGACGTCGCGCAGCATCGAGGCTGCCAGGTCCGAGATCTCATCCCGGCGGGCACCCAGAGGTGGCAGCTCTTCACGAACGGTCGCAGCGCCGGCCAACATGGCCGCTCGTCCGCTCAGCGAGTCGATCGGCGCGCTGACCAAGATCACCTGGGGTCGCACGCTCCTGTCCACGCCTTCGATCACCAGGTCCAATAGCTCGTCGCTGAGCAGGTCGATACCGTCCACCACGACCGAGCCCTCGGTGTGCCTCATACCGGCCTCGAAGGCCTTCGCCCACGCCACGTCGCCCTCGAGCAGGGCCGTCGCAGCACGTAGGACCCGGGTCGGGAGCGGTGCGAGCTCTCGAGCACGCGTGGATCGCCCCGTTCCCGGCTGGCCTGAGATGAGGATGGGAGCCCGCACACGCGGGAACTGCGAGGTCGAGATGGCCGACGGGGTCAGGTGCGGGCCGTCGGACCGCGGAACCACATGGAGCAGGACCCCCCGGCGGGCTCCCGCCACTCGAGTCACGGTGACGTTGGCCGCCCGGCCCGCGTCGAGGTTGAGCCGGAGCGTACTCGTCCCACTGGTGGGCGGGTCGTCCGCCAACACCTGGAGGAGCGCGATGTCCGACGAGCTGAGCAGATCTGACGCCGCTTGGTTGCACATGACGATGTCCTCGCCGACGGCCAGCACAGCACCTCGGGAGCGGCCAGACGCGGTCTGGAAGGCCGCGAGCAAGCTCTTCTCGGAGAACCGGCTGCCGTCGAGCAGACGTTGCTCGATGTCGAGGACCGCCCGGGCTATCAGGGCAGGGACCAGAGAACCTGCTGTGTCTCCGACGATAGAGATGTCGAGGACACCCTCGATGCGTCGGGTCAGAGGATGGCGGATGGGATGCCCATAGCAGCTGAAGCGTCGTAACGACTCGGCGAAGTGCTCGGGGCCGTTGATCGCGACGGGGTGTCGGGTCTCGAAGACGGTCCCGAGCCCGTTAGTTCCGACGGCCTCCTCCAGGAGACTCGCACCCTCACGGAAGCTGAGGGCGTCGAATCCGTCGCGCGTCCTGGGTTCGTCGAACCAGCGACGCACGATGCGACATTCACGATCGCCGAGGAGCGTGGCATAGCCGGTGCCTACCAGACTCGACTCGAGCTGGTCGAGCACGGGAGCCGCACCCACCAGCAGGGAACTACGGGGATCGATATCACCGGGAGTGAGACGTTCGAAGGAGTCGCGGCGATCAACGCCCGCGAGGCTGGCCCGCCGCCACGAGGCGGCGATCTCGGCACGTCCACCGGGAGGACCCTCGTCGATCTCTGCTGCCTGCGACATCTGGACCCATCCCTTCGTGGCGCGTGTGCTGGTCGTCACATCATGCACCCCAGGGCCAGATGCGGCTGTGCGGCTTCTGAACACACGCGCATCGTCCCGCCAGATCGGGTCCGATCGTGGGCGAGCAAGGCCGAACCAGCTGCAGTCGTCGACGAGCTCCGGGCCAAGAGTCCCCTGGACGGGTGTGCCCCTGGGCGCCGACCTCAGGACCGGAGGTCGGGGAACATGTCGTCGCGGTACTCGTCCGTCGACGTCTCGCCCTCCCGGGCGAGGGCGTCCTCGCGGCCTCGCAGCTCGACGCGACGGATCTTGCCCGAGATGGTCTTGGGCAGCTCGCCGAACTCCAGACGACGGATCCGGAGGTACGGCGGCAAGTGCTCACGGGCGTGCCGGAAAATTGCGAACGCGGTCACCCGGTCCGGCTGCCAGCCGGATGCGACAACGACGTAAGCCTTAGGCACGGCCAGCCTGAGCGCGTCCGGCGCGGGTACGACGGCCACCTCGGCCACTGCTGGGTGCTCGATGAGCACCGACTCGAGCTCGAACGGGCTGACCTTGTAGTCGGAGGCCTTGAACACGTCGTCGGTGCGTCCCACGTAGGTGATGTAACCGTCCTCGTCGAGCGAGGCCACGTCGCCCGTGTGGTAAAGACCGTCAGCCATGGCCTCGGCGGTCCGCTCGTCGTCGCCGTGGTAGCCCACCATCAGCGGGACGGGGCGGCCAGTGGGTCCGGTGAGGTCGAGGCAGATCTCCCCTTCGGCGCCGGCCCCGCTCACTCGCTCGGCCGTGACGGGGTCGACCAGGACGACAGGAACCCCTGGCAACGGTCGACCCATCGAGCCTGCCTTGACGACCTGGCCGGGAGAGTTCCCGACGACCGCGGTCATCTCGGTCTGCCCGAACCCGTCGCGCAGGGTCAGCCCCCACTTGTCCTGCACCTGGGAGATCACCTCGGGGTTGAGCGGCTCGCCCGCACTGATCACCTCGCGCAACGATCCCGGGCCCCCGGACAGGTCCGCCTGGATCAACATCCGCCACACCGTCGGCGGCGCACAGAAGGTCGTCACGTCGCGCGAGCGCAGCTGTCCCAGCAGTGCGGGGGCGTCGAAGCGCGTGTAGTTGTATAGAAACACCGTCGCCTCCGCGATCCATGGGGCGAAGAAGCAGGACCACGCGTGCTTGGCCCAGCCCGGGGACGAGATATTGAGATGGACGTCGCCGGGCTGCAGGCCCAGCCAATACATGGTCGTCAGATGGCCGACCGGGTAGGACACCTGGGTGTGCTCGACGAGCTTGGGCCGCGACGTCGTGCCGGAGGTGAAGTAGAGGAGCAACCGGTCCCGGGACCCCGTGCCCGGGTGAGGGAGCGGAGCGTCGTCCTCGGCGGTGGCCGCGTGAAGGTCAGCCCATCCGTCTACAGCACCGACGGAGATTCGGGTGTAGTCGCCGGGGACGTCGTCGAACTTGGTGACCTCTGCGGCGTTGGTAATGACATGTCGAGCCTGGCCACGCTCGATCCGGTCGCGCAGCTCGGCCGGACCGACGGCGACGGTGGTGGGCATGACCACGGCGCCGAGCTTCATGACCGCCAGCATCGACTCCCAGAGCTCGACCTGGTTGCCGAGCATGACGATCACCGAGTCGCCGCGGGCGACTCCGCGCCTCGCAAGCCATCGCGCCAGACGGTTCGAGCGTCGCCGCATGTCGTCGTACGACGACGTCGAGCTGGAGCCGTCCTCCTCGGCAATGACAAGCGCGGGCCGGTCGTTGTCGAGTGCGACCACGTCGAACCAGTCGACAGCCCAACAGAATGTGTCGCCGACATCGGGGAATCTGAACTCTGCCGTGGCGCGGTCGTGCTCGGTCCGCAGCGCTAGCAGTTGGTCGCGCGCCGCCCGGTAGGCGGCGTGGGCAGAAGTGGTGGGGGTCGTCACGGGCGCATCCTCATAGGGTTGGTCACGGTCGGTCGTCGGCGAGCATGGAGTTCAAGGCGTTCGGTATGTCGAGCACGGATCCGATCGAGGTCACGCGAGCACCGCTGTCGCGGGCGAGCCGGCGTGCCTCGTCGTCGTCCTCGGCCGGGGCGAGGATCACGAGCTCGTCGATCGCGCGGGCCGCGGCGGTCGCATCGATCTCGTCGGTGACCCGGCAGTCCGAGAGCAGAAGCACCACGCGACGCTTGGCGCGGGCGCCGGCCAGCTGGAGGCGGGCCTCGCGCAGCGCCCCGGCGAGACCGGTGGTGCCGTGGCCCCGCAGAGCGAGGATGCGTTCGACGGTGTGGGTCGCCCGAGCGGCGTCGGTGATCTTCTTCAGCGGCGTGGTGGCGGCCGCGAAGGCGAGCACCGCGTGCTCCTCGGGTGCATAGGTGAGGCAGGCTGCTCCGGCGACCGCAGCGGTCGTCAGTCGCGTCCCGTTCATCGATCCGGAGTAGTCGATCACCAGGCATAGCGCCAGCTCCGGCCGACTCCACGCGGTGGCGGTCATGTCCTCCAGCGACGGCATCCGGGCCTCGGCACGGGCGCCGACGATGGCGTCCATGGAGCGGTCGACGTCGAGGTCGCCACCTCGGTGCGCCGGGACCGGACGTGGCTTGTTGACGCCGCGGTTGCGGGGGATACCGCGACGGGTCTGGTCGATGATCAGCCGCGGGGCGAGGCGCCGTACGGCGTCCCGCAGACGCTCGTCGGTCGCGTGCGACATCTCGACGAGCAACGTGAGGGTGTCGTCGGGATCTGAGCGCAGGACGGCGGCGACTGCCTCGAGGTCGAGCTCGCCGACCTGGGGCGACAGCTCGGCAAACCTGGAATTCTTGGCCAGGTCGGAACGCCCAGTGGTGCGGGGCGCCGACTTGCGCTGCCGAGACCCTGGCTTCTGCGAGGATGGAGGGGATCCGCCCGCCCCAGGGGGCGGGCTCAGGGTTCCCCCGGCGACCCCTCGGTGCTGTCCGGGGCGTCCGGGTCGAGTTCGCTCGCTTCGGCGCCGAACACCGCGACGTACAGCTCGGTGACGACCTGCTCGGGGGTGCGGTCGCAGCCGTCATGCAGCCGGATCCGCCCCGAGAGCGAGGCCTTCGCCGCGGCGAGCCCGACGTGCCAGTCGTCGGTGCGCGTGCCGCGCAACCGGGCGAGCTCGACGGAGAGCCGGGCGACATCGATCGCCCCGCGGACCGACGAGCCGAACCTGATGTCGTCGTGCTCGCGCGTCCGGCGTACGAGGTCGACGACCTTCGCGCGCCAGGTCGGGTCGAGGTCGGCGATACGCAGGTCGACGATCGCCTGCTCTGCCCCGGCGGTCTGGTAGTCCATCGAGATCCGGCAGGTGCGGTCGTAGAGCGCGCTGGAGACGCGGGCGGTGCCGATGGCGTCGAACGGGTTCATCGCCGCCACGAGCGCGAACCCAGGCGCGCCGGCGACCCGGCCCAGCCGTGGCACGTTGATCTCGAGCTCCGACATCGCGGTCAGTAGGACGTTGAGGGTCTCCTCGGGGATGCGGTTGAGCTCCTCGACGTAGAGCAAGCCGCCGGTGCGTAGGGCCTCGAGCAGCGGGCCGTCCTCGAAGATCTCGGGCACGTAACCCTTCGAGAGCACCAGGGCCGGGTCGAAGTGGCCGATCAGGCGGGCTGGGGTCAGTTCGGCGTTGCCCTCGACCATCACGAACGGAATCCGTCGACCGGTGGCGATGCGGCGCAGCAGCGTCGACTTGCCGGTGCCCGGCGGACCCTCCAGCAGCACGTGCGCGCCGCTGAGGAGGGCCGCCTCGAGCAGTTCAGCCTCAGCGGCCCGCTCGATGACCTCCGTGGGCGCGGCGGCACAGGCCGCACCCACGGAGGGCGTCTCTGTCATGGTGTTGCTGAGCATGGTCTCCGGGGCCTCAGTTGTGGCTGTGGACGACGACGCCGCGCACGTTCTTGCCGGCGAGCAGGTCGTCGTATCCGTCGTTGACCTGGTCGAGCGTGTAGGTCTGGGTGATGATCTCGTCGAGCTTAATGTCGCCGCTCTGGTAGAGCCCGAGGATCCGCGGGATGTCGACCGTCGGATTGCAGTCGCCGAACAGGCTGCCCTTCAGCGTCTTGCGGAACAGCGTCATGATCGAGCCCGGCAGCTCGATGTTCTGCTCCTCGAGCTTGTTGAGCCCGGTGAGCACCACGACACCGCCCTTGCCGACCGCGCTGAACCCACCCGCCACGATCTCGGAGGTCATCAGACCGGGGGTGAGGATGGCCGAATCGGCCATCTGCCCGCGGGTCAGGTCGGTGAGCGTCTGCATCGCCTCGTCGGTGCTGGCGAAGCTGTGGGTCGCGCCGAGCTCCATGGCCTTCTCGCGCTTGTTCTCCAACGGGTCCACCGCAATGATGTTCTTCGCGCCGGCCAGCCGGGCGCCCTGCACGGCGTTGATGCCGATGCCGCCGATGCCGACGACCATGACGGTGTCACCGGCCTTAACGTTGGCCGTGTTGACCGCCGCGCCCCAACCGGTCGGCACGCCGCAGCCGACGAGCACCGCCTTCTCCAGCGGCAGATCGTCGTCGACCTTGACGCAGGAGTTCTGGTGGATGACGCCGTACTGGCTGAAGGTGCCGAGCATGCACATGGCGCCGTACTCGCCACGCGGCCCGGTGATCGGAAAACGCTCGCCGGGCAGGTAGCCCTCGAGAATCGTCGCGCCCATGTCGCAGATCGATTGCTGACCGCTGGCGCAGTAGCGGCAGGTGCCGCAGTTGGGGATGAACGAGCACACGACGTGGTCGCCGACCTTGACGCGCGTGACGCCCTCGCCGACCTCCTGGATGATCCCGGCACCCTCGTGGCCCAGCACCATCGGCAGCCGAGCCTCGAGGTCACCGTGAGCGATGTGCACGTCGGAGTGGCACAGGCCGGCGTGGGTGTATTGGATCAGCACCTCTCCCGCGCGGGGCTTGTCGAGCGTGAGCTCCTCGATCTCGATCCGCTTGCCAGTTTCGATGACGACTGCTGCCTGGGTCTTCATGATTCTCCTTAGGCTGGTAGTGGTCCAAGTGTGTCAGCGGTCACACTGTCTATCTGTTCAACAACTGGACAGACGCATCTGCGCCGGTCTACGTCGGTGACGAGCGGTGCACCCAGCGCAACCTTGGGAGACGACGACAGCGCCGCGATCGGCTGTGGGACCGACGCGGCGCTGTCGTGACGAGGAGCCCGGAACGAGCTGGTCCTCAGAGAGCGATGTTGACGGCCTTGATCTGCGTGTAGAGCTCAATCGACTCGGCCCCCAGCTCGCGCCCCCAGCCAGACTGCCGATACCCACCGAACGGCAGCCCCGCGTCGAAGGCGTGGAAGGTGTTGACCCACACCTGTCCGGCCTTCAGCCGTGCCGCGACACGGTGGGCGCGGCTCAGGTTCGTCGTCCAAATGCCCGCGGCCAGGCCGTAGTCGCTGTCGTTGGCCGAAGCGATCACCTCGTCCTCGTCGGTGAACTTCATCGCCACCGCAACCGGCCCGAAGATCTCCTCGCGCACGATCGACATGTCCGGCGTCGCGTCAACGAACACCGTCGCTTGAACGTAGTAGCCGGAATCCCCCACCCGCTCGCCGCCGACGAGAACCCGCGCCCCGTCGGCCTTGCCCGCTTCGAGATATCCGGTGACCCTGTCGAGCTGCTCCTGAGAGACCAGCGGCGTGATGGCCGACTCCGGGTCGTTGCCCGGTCCGACTTTGAGCGTGCCCACCGCCGCGGCGAGGGCGGACGTGAACTCGTCGTAGATGTCGGCGTGGACGTAGACGCGCGTACCCGACTCGCAAGCCTGGCCGGAGTTGAAGGTGAAGCCCATAATCGTGCCGGCAACAGCGGCGGCGATGTCGGCGTCGGCGAAGACGATGTTCGGTGACTTGCCGCCCAGCTCGAGCGACACCTTCTTCAAATTGCCTCGCGCCGCCTCCACGATCAGCTTGCCCACCTCGGTGGAGCCGGTGAACGCGACCTTGTCGACGTCGTCGTGACTGGACAGGGCCGCCCCGGTCTCCCCTTCGCCGGTGACGATGTTGACCACCCCGGCCGGCACACCGGCCTCGAGAAGGATCTCACCGAGCATCAACGCCGACAGAGGAGTCTGCTCGGCCGGCTTGAGCACAACGGTGTTTCCGGTCGCCAAAGCGGGAGCGATCTTCCAGGCGGCCATCAGGAGAGGAAAGTTCCAGGGGACGATCTGCGCACACACGCCCACGGGCTCACGCCGCGTGTAGGCGTGGAACTCCTGGGACGGGTCCGCTAGAAGCATCGAGGGATTGTTCGTCGTCCCGGTCAGCTTGGTCGGCCAGCCGGCGTAGTAGCGGAAGCACTCGGCTGCGAACCGCACGTCGGCAACTGTGGCGATGCCGACCGACTTGCCGTTGTCAAGTGACTCGAGCTCGCCGAGATCGGCGGCGTACTCGTCCATGAGCTCGGCGATGCGCCAGATGATCTTCTCCCGAGTGTTCGGCCGCATCGCGACCCAGCCCCCGGCGTCGAAGGCACGGCGGGCCGCGGCAACCGCAAGATCTACATCCTCGCTGGCGCCGAGCGGCACGCTGGCCAGGACCTCCCCAGTAGCCGGGTTGTGCGTGTCGAACGTCTGGCCCGACTTGGCTGAGACCCACTCCCCGTCGATGAGCATGCGAGGCGAGGAATTGAGAAACTCTTTGACCTTGGCAGAAGCGATGGACACGTGGACTCCTTGGATGGATGAGCGACGCACGTCACACTAGGTAGGCGTCCGACCGAGAGATGTTCAGTTCTTGAACAGCAGCGCGGAGCGCACGACTGGGCACGAGCCGTGACATCGCTACCACTACGAAGTGCCAGCGCACCACACCCAAGCCCTCGGTGAACTGGATCGAGCTGTTGCTCCTTGAGCAAGCCGGGCTGAAGCCGACCGCGACGCCGATCGCCACCCTGGTGCCGCTCAGCCGAGGTCGACGCCCTGGGCCCAATCTGATGGAACTCGCCACCGTGACACCTGGACCGTGGCCGGCATCGGCGAGGACGGCAGCCTGCTCGTCACCGGCCGCGCCGGCAGGCGCACGCTGCCCGCCGAGTACGTCGAGCTCGCCTTCACCACCACCGCCTACGGAGCCCAAGGCGAGACCGTCGGCTCCGCACACCTCGCGCTCGGCGAGACCACCGGCGCCGCCTCGGCGTACGTCGGCATGACCCGGGGCCGTCACCACAACACCGCCCACCTCGTCGCCGAGTCCCTCGACGACGCCCGCCACCAATGGGTCGACGTCTTCAACCGCGACCGCGCCGACCTCGGGCCAAGGCAGCCGCCCAGAGGGCCACTGACGACATCGACCGGTACGGACCGAGTGCGCCGCCTCCTCCGGCCGGGCTGCAGGCCGCGATCCTGCGAGATGGTGCTCGGCGCCGACCCGAGCCGATCCCGACCTCCCGGCCGACTTCCCCTGGGATCGGTCGCTGACCAACTTCCTCGCGACGAGTGATCGGCCCCAGGGGCCTGGATGACACAGGAGACCAGGAGAGGCTGGGGTCTCGACAGCAGCGGTCACAGATGTCCGATCCGCCGAGCCTGATGTTGCTTCTCCAGTATGGAGTCGCCGAATCCGTCGGCGGCCACGACGAGAGGCGACGTGATGGTGACACCCATCGGCATCCCAGACGACGCAGCCGGCATCCTCCCCGCGTACCGCTGCGGCAAGCGGGCCATCCGGATCAAGCTCGAGGACCTGGAGGAAGCACCTCAGCAGATCCCCTCGGCGCGATGCTGAGGGCGGGCAGGCGGTTCTGATCGTGACGGGCGGCGACCGAACCAACCGGCGGCAACGACAGCACCTGTGGCAGTTGGTGGCCGGAGCCAGCAGTGAGTGGGCTTGTTGCACGCGACCAGGAATGAGGCCCTCGAAAGGGCCTCTGACCTGCGGTTTCTCTAGTGGGCGATACTGGGTTCGAACCAGTGACCTCTTCGGTGTGAACGAAGCGCGCTACCACTGCGCCAATCGCCCGTCGGTGCGGTCGCAGACTCTAGCCTACCGGCGCAGCCTCTTCACATTCGGGCCGGCCGACGCGTCACGAGCGGCGTGGTCGCGCGTCTCCTCTGCGTGACGCAGCAGCCGATCTCGCGGACCCTGTCCCAGCCCGTCGCGCTCCAGTGCCTCGACGCGCGCGGCCGCAGCGTCGACCTGCCGGCCGTCCTCGGCTACGATCCCGCGGACCCGTGGGCGGTCGAGGTGAGCTTCGGGCGGCCGTCGGAAACCGTTCGCTGGCTGATCGGCCGCGATCTGCTGCTCGCGGGCATGACGGACCCCGTGGGCGAAGGCGACGTCCAGCTGTCGCCGAGCATCGACGAGTACGGCCGGGCCGCGGTCGTCATCGAGCTCAGCTCCCCCCACGGTCGGCTGGTCACCCAGCTGTCGACCCGCGACCTGGGGTCGTTCCTCGGCCGCACGCTCGCCGCGGTGCCCGAGGGCACCGAGAGCATCGACCTCGACCGGCTGGTCGCCGAGCTCACCCGGTCAGAGGCCTAGCAGCTCCGGCTCCCGCTGCCGCCACAGCGCGGCGACCTCCGAGGTCACCGGTCCGGGGGCGACCAGTTCACGGCCGTCCCAGGTCGCCACCGCCTGCACGTCGCGCGTCGTCGACGCCAGGAAGACCTCGCTCGCGCGCTCGACGACCTCGATCGGCTCGTCGACCTCGCGGCCGCCGTACCACTCCAGGATCAGCGCTCGGGTCACCCCGGCCAGGCACCCGCTCGCCAGCGTCGGCGTGCGAAGCTCGCCGTCCACGACGTAGAAGACGTTGGAGCCGGTCCCCTCGCACAGGTGGCCGGCCAGGTTGGCGAAGATGGCCTCGCTCGCCCCGCGCCGCCGCGCCTCGGCCAGCGCGACGACGTTCTCGGCGTACGACGTGGTCTTGAGGCCGGCCAGGGCCCCGCGCTCGTTGCGCGGCCACGGGACCGTCGCCACCGCGGTGGTCGCGGGCCAGGGCGACATCGCGCCGGCGGCGACCACGACGGTCGGTGCGGCGTCGCCACGACCCGATCCCATCGGTGCCGGTCCCCCGGTCACGGTGATCCGAATCCGCCCCAGCGACAGCTCTTCGCCTTCCAGCACGGTGGCAATCCCCCGGCGTACGAGCTCCTCGTCGACGCCGGGCAGACCCAGGCCCGCAGCCGACCTGTGCAGCCGCGCGAGGTGCAGGTCGAGCGCGAACGGCAGCCCGTCGACGACCTTGATCGCCTCGAACACCCCGTCCCCGACCGTCAGCCCGTGATCGGTGACGGACACCGCCGGATCGCTCGCTTCGGGCAGGAGGGCACCATTGATCCACGCACGCATACAGCCACCCTAGGAGCCGGGAACACTGGGCCGGGGCACGCCACACGCCTCGCAACTCGCCGACGGGGACCGGATTTTGCACGGTCTGGGGCATCGGCTACTGTTCTCACGCATGCCAACCGGGAGACCGGATGGGACGCAGGCGGACATAGCTCAGTTGGTAGAGCGCAACCTTGCCAAGGTTGAGGTCGCGAGTTCGAGTCTCGTTGTCCGCTCGGAGAGGTCTCTCTCTGGTTTGGCCTCATGGTGGGTTGGCCGAGAGGCGAGGCAACGGACTGCAAATCCGTGTACACGGGTTCAAATCCCGTACCCACCTCCATGCAGTCCTACAACTCAAGACCTGGGCGATTGGCGCAGCGGTAGCGCGCTTCCCTGACACGGAAGAGGTCACTGGTTCAAACCCAGTATCGCCCACCAGCAAGATACGGCCCCTGACCTGCGGCAACGCAGATCAGGGGCCTTCTTCGTCCCGGGTGGTGCGCGCGGCCCTGGGTCTCAGCCTGAATCGACCGCACGATCGGCGCTCGTACGACACACTGCGGTGCATGCACAGGACGTCTCGGAAGTCGACGGGCAACTCGCCCGAGCCGCTTCGACGGCCGTCCGATAGATCGGGTAGCCCGGCAGCCCCGATGCCGTTCCCGATGCCATCTGGATCGATAGCGCACGGTCAGACGGGGGCAGCCGCCCCGGAGGTCGACCCAGGCGATCCACTGGACCGCCTACGCCGACTTCCCACCGCTCCCGAGCTGATCGTGCGCCGATACCCCACTCCGATCCCAGCCGCCGACGTCAAGAATCTGGCGACCTTCCACAACACGGCCTACAACGCCAAGGTCGAGAAGTTTCACGGAGACGAGGACAAGGGGATCGCGAGTGTCGACGAGTTCGATGCGGCCGAGGTCGAAGAGATGTCTGCAGGCGTCTTCCAGCTCACGGCGTTCAAGCCGGCCGACATGAACGCCAACTGCATTGGCTGGGCGATCGGCGAGGACAGGAACGTCCCGCCGCGAGAGATGTACTGGTGGACCGAGGACGAGGGCTACACGATGTGCGCCGCGGACGCCAGCGCACCGATCATCTTGTGGGGGGACCGCAACGGCAGCGATGACCCCGGCGAATGGGACGTCCTGCACGCGTCCGTGCGGCTGAGTCACGCTCAGCTGGCGGAGAGAACGAAGCAGGAGCGGAAGCGTGGCGTGCTCCAGCCCCCGAGCTGGAAGGGCTTCAGTGCAGGGTTGACCGCCGCTGCCTTGGCCACCGCAGGCATCGCCGACCCCTGTCACACCTCAGCGCTCGGCACCGGGTACGGCGTCATTGTGCACCCCTGGAACTGGTTCGACGGCGGCGAGTTCGGCGAGGCTCTGACGGGGGTCCGGAAGTAGCGCCTCCACAACAGGCGGCAGGGACCCGGTCCGGCCAGCTGACCTGTCCAGACCAGCGTTCAGAGGATCGGCTGGGCGGGTAGAGCGGATTTGCGCGGCCCCGCTCGGGCAGGCCCCCAAGCCGATTCGATTCGAGCGGGGTCGCGCGACACGAGACCACCGGCTCCCGGCGCGCACGCCAGTTTGGCGGCGCTGAGAAGGTGGTCGTGTGGAGGTCCTGCCCGACATCGTCGCCCCCGACCCCGCCATCGTCTTCTGCGGGCTGGCGGGAGCCGAGAGCACCAAGCTGCGCGACCACCACTACGACTCGCCCGGCAACAGCTTCTGGGAGTCGATGCATCTCAGCGGCCTGTCGCCGCGGCGCCTACGGCCCGACGAGGAGGCGCTGGTCGCCGACCTCGGACTCGGCCTGACCGACCTGGTCGGGCACTGGGACCCGCGGTGGGTGGAGATCGACGAGCTGATCGAGAAGCTCGAGCGGTGGCGGCCAGACTGGCTGGCCTTCACCAGCAAGACCGTCGCGCACGAGGCGGCGCGTGCTCTCGGCGTACGTCGTCCGGGCCTCGGTCCGGTCGACTGGTATCTGGGTCCGGCCCAGGTGTTCGTCCTCCCCGGCGTGAGTGGCGCCAACCAGCGCAAGGACTACGACGGTCGTCCCAACCGGCTCTCCTGGTGGCGCGACCTCGCGGCACTGTCCCCCGCGGCATCGACGAGAGGCCAGACGGGTAACGAGCGGGCATGACCCGCTTCTCCGCAGCCTGGGCGACCGTCGATGAACGCGTCGGCAATGTCGGGCCAACGACGAGGAGTCGGAAGCGGTCGACTCGTCGAACGGACGGTTAAGCGTCGACCGCGGCCGCGGCGTCCCACCGGCGCCGGGTGGCGACCTCGGAGTTCACCTGGTCCACGAACAGCTGTGCGTCGTCGAGCATGCGGCGCTTGACCTTCACGGCGTGCGGGTCGTGCCGGCGGGACTCGACATGAGGGGCGCCGGCGACCTGGATCTCGACGACCGGCTTGCCCTTGCCGGAGGTGACGATGGTCGCCCGGTCGACGCGAGCCCAGTCGACGTGGTGGAGCCGGGCGACGCCGCGGCTCGCGGCCGCGGACGTCGTACGGCGAAAGATCAGGCCGTCGAGGGTGAGGTCGATGCTGCCGTTGGTCCCCACCAGGTGCATACCAGCCATGGCAGCAGTTGAGCACACCGAGATGAACAGGTGTCAGGGGCGCGAAAGCCGGGTATCCGAAACGCATGGACGCCCAGTACCTCAGCTGCGAGGTCACCCGGTGCCCCGCCTGCGGGCGGCGTTCGATGGTGGTGACCTACGAAGGCCTCGCCGACCCCGCCGAGCCCGACCAGGTCGTCTTGTGGCTGCCGACGCACGGACAGTGCGAGCACGGCTGCGACATCCACGATCACGTGCTGCCGGGGCTTGCGCAGGAAGCCGCCTGACTCTCACCCGTCACTCCGCGGCAGTTGTCGCGTTGAGAGTGCGTGTCAGCAGATGAATTCGCGATCGACGTCACGATCGACCACACGACCGCCACGATCGCGGCCGACGGCGAGCTGGACATCTTCACCGCCCGCGAAGTCGCTATCAGGCTGCACGATGCGCTGGCCCTCGGGTGCTCCCGGGTCGTCATCGACGTCTCCGGCGTCTCGTTCGTGGACGCCTCGGCGCTGGGCGTCTTCGCCCGCGTGCACGCGGTGCTGGCGGCGGAGGGCCGGACGATGGAGTTCGTCGCCACGTCTCCGAAGTTCGTGCGGCTGTGCTCGATCAGCCGGCTCGACGGCGTCTTCGGCCTGCCGAAATGGACACCCGGCGGTGGCACCCCCGCCTCGTGATCCCCGAGATCCGAGACCGGGTGTGCGCGCCGCCGGGGCCAGAACAGGATGCGCGATCTATGTCCCGGGCGGCTCACCCATGTGGATGAGATCCCAGGTGATCGAGTGAGATGAGGTCAGGCTTCGAAGGCGGGCAGGGTGAAGCGGAACACCGAGCCCTGACCGGCGGGGTTGGGCAGCGCCTCGATCGTGCCGCCGTGGCGGGTGACGATGCGGCGCACGATCGACAGACCCAGGCCGCTGCCCTCGTAGTCGCGGTAGTGAGCGCGGTGGAACTCCTCGAAGACCCGGCCCCGCTCCTCCTCGGGGATGCCGATCCCGTGGTCGGCCACCACGATGGTCACCAGCCGGGCGTCGCTGCGGCAGCCGTGCACGGCGATCTTCGGCTCCTCCCCCGGCGCGACGTACTTCAGCGCGTTGCCGATGAGATTGTCGAGGGCCTGCCGCACGAGCACGGCGTCGCCGAGCACCGGGGGGATCTCCTCGGCGCTGACCAAGCCGCTCGCGTTGCGCCCGGCCGCGATCTCGTCGACCATCGCCGTCACGTCGATCCGGTCGGAGTCGAGGTCGCGGGAGCTGCTGGTGGCGTGGGCGAGCAGGTCGCGGATCAGCACCCGCATCCGGCGCGACGCGGAGCGCACCCGGGAGACGAACTCCTGAGCCATCTGGCCGTCGAGGTTGCCCGCGTCGAGCTCGTCCGCGATCATCTCGGTCCACCCGTCGATCGCGGCCAGAGGGTTGCGCAGGTCGTGGGCGACGACGCCGGCGAACGCCGCGAGCTCCTGCCGGCTCGCGTGCTCGTTGGTCGTGTCGCGGAGCAGCACCAGTGCTCGGGTCCGGCCGTTCACCTCGTCGCGTGGCAGCGGAAGGGCGGAGACCGTCAGGACGCGCTCACCGACATCCTCGACGCGGACGACCATCAGCTCTCCCTCGACCCGTTCGCCGCGCAGTGCACGGGCCGTCGGTCGTTCCTGGGCGCTCATGGTCTCACCGTCCAGCGTCCAGCTGCTGAGGGCGAACCGTGAGCTCGTCGACAGCCCGTCACCCAGCCCGAGGACGCGGGCCGCGGCGTCGTTGTGCACCAGGAGCTCGCCGCTCTCGTCGACGACCAGCACTCCCTCGGTCATCGAGCCGATGACGGCCGCCCGCATACTTCCCTCGTACGCCGTCTCCTCCTGCGCCTGTCGCAGGTCGTCGGCGAGCGCCTGGCGCTCGTCGCGTCCAGTGGCGATCGCGAGGCCCGTCAGCGCGATGGTGGCGATGTAGAACTGCGCGATCATGAAGCCGAGGTCGGCGTGCTCGACCCGAGCGAAGGGCCCGATGCCGTCGAGGGTGAGCATCAGCGTGACGACGCCGACCACGAATGAGTGCACCGCACTCAGCAGGGTCGAGAAGCGCGCGGCGTACCAGACGGTGGCGGCGAGCAGTGGGAAGGCCAAGGGCAGCTCGTCGAAGCTGAACGCCAAGCCGTACATGAAGATCGTGAAGAGGGTGGCTGCGAGCAGCTCGGACGGCCGGGCGTCCTCGCCCCGCAGCTTCGGCCGCGGTCGCGGCGAGGTCACCCGCTGACCGACCATGATGCCGAGCGCGACGACGATCAGCGCGCCGCCGAGGTTGCGGCCGAACCAGAGGCCACTGGCCACCGAGTCGAAGAGCCCGTCGCCGGCGCCGGGCAGGAACACCGCGCCCGCGCTCGCGAGCGCCGTACCGACTCCGATCGCGAGGAAGAGCGAGGCCCCGAGGCTGGCGACGACGCGCGGGCTGTCCAGTGGGCGGTCGCCGCCGCAGCCCCAGGTGGCCGGGCACCAGCGCCGGAGGAGCACCACGGCGAGCCAGCTCTGCACGAGGTTCGCGAGCGCGAAGGTCAGGGCCGGCCCGGGGTCGGACCCGGCGATCAGGTTCGCCACGAACGACGCAGTGAGCACGAGCACGGAGTCGATCGCCGGGCCGCGGCCCTGACGGACCATCAGCCAGAAGATCGGCAGCCCGCCGGCCGGCCACATCTCGGCGAAGCCGGAGCCGGAGAACTCCATCCGCCTGCTGACGCTCGAGGCCACGACGAACGCGATCGCGAAGAACGCGCTGACAGCGAGGCCCGCGCCTTCGCGCGACCTCGTCCTGACCTGCGGCGTCGCGCCGCGCACCGGGCCCCCACCCACGTTGGCAGGCTAGCGGCCGCGCACCGGGAATGGTGGAAAGCCGGAACTTGCGTGAACTTCCGGGCCGGAAGTCATCACGTAGGTGAGTAATCGCGTCACTAGTCGTCGGTGGCGAACTCCTCGTTGTGGGTGCCCGGCCGAGGTGCCCAGGGCAGCTCGCGCGCCGGTCGTACGACGATCAGCCGGTCGCCGCGGGCGAGCTGGGTGACCACGGGGTCGAAGTAGCGGTAGACCTTCTCGTCGCGCACGACGGCGATCACCTGGTCGGGCAGCTGCTGCGGCTGCTTGCCCACCTCCGAGACGATCAGGTCCCGTTCGGCGACCTCGAGCCCTTCGCCGTACGTCAACAGGTCCTCCATCACCGAGCCCAGCGTGGGCGACAGCGAGGACAGCCCGAGGAGCCGGCCGACGGCGTCGGAGGACGTGATCACCGAGTTGGCGCCGGACTGCCTCATCAGGGCGACGTTCTCCTGCTCGCGGCAGGCGGCGACGATCCAGACCTCCGGGTTGAGCTGACGCACGGTGAGCGTGGCCAGGACGTTGGAGTCGTCGCGGTTGGTCGTGATGATCACCTGGTCGGCCTCGCTGACCCCGGCCCGGCGCAGCACGTCGCGCCGGGTGGCGTCACCGGTGACGACCGCGAGCCCGTCGGCGTGGGCCTCCTGGAGCGCCTCGGCGCCCGGGTCCACCACGACGATGGACTCCCGGCTCAAGCCGTTGTTGACGATCGTGTCGACCGCGGCCCGGCCCTTGGTGCCGTAGCCGATCACCACCACGTGGGCTGCCATGCGCTTCCTCCAACGGGCGATGCGAAAGATCCTGCGACCCTGCGAGGCGAGCACCTCGAGGGTGGTCCCGATCAACAGCACCAGGAAGGCGATGCGGAGCGGGGTGATCACGAACGCGTTGATCAACCGGGCGTGCGGCTCGACCGGGGCGATGTCGCCGTACCCGGTCGTGCTCAGTGTGACGGTCGTGTAGTAGATCGAGTCGATCAGACCGACCGCGTAGTCCGGCGGGTCGTTGCCGTCGCGATAGGCACCGCGGTCGAAGTAGACGATCAGGACGGTGCCCAAGAGGATCGCGAACGCCAGCAGCAGCCTCCGGCCGAGCTCCCACCACGGGGAGCGCACCGGGTCCGGGAGCGAGATCAGGCCGACGCTGCGGCCCGTGCCCTGCCCGATTTCGCTGGAGTCGTCCGCCACGGGGAGGAATCTAGTCCGTGTCCTGGCGCGAACCGATGCGGCGTAGCCGTTGGACGAGCTCGGATCTCGCGAGCATCGTCGAGGACTGCGGGAACACCGTGTCGAACGCGGCATTGACGGCCGCCCCGATCAGCACGGCGATCGAGACCAGGTAGAGCCACAGAAGCACGGCGATGGGCGCGGCGAGCGGGCCGTAGATCGAGCCCGAGTCGGCCGACGTGGCGGTCAGGAACCACCGGAGCAGGAAGGACCCGACCACCCAGCAGAAGAGCGCGAATGTCGCGCCCGGGAGGTTGAAGCTCCAGTTGGTCCGCACCGGCACGGACACGTGGTAGAGCGTGGCGAGGAAGCAGATGCTGATCACCACGACGACCGGCCAGTAGAAGTGGATGAGGAAGTCCAGCCGTTGCGGCAGCCACTCCGCCACCAGTCCCGGCCCGGCGACGACGAGCGGGACCATGAAGACCCCCAGCACCATCGCCAGGATGTAGAGACCGAACGACAGCGCCCGCGTCTTCACGATCCCCCGGTGCCCGCCGAGCCCGTGCATGATCGTGATGGTGTCCACGAAGACGTGGAGGGCGCGCGAGCCGGACCAGAGCGCGAGCACGAAGCCGAGCGAGATCACGTCGAACCGGCCGCCCTGGAGAACGTCGTCGATGGTCTTGACGATGATCTCGTTCACGGCACTCTCGGTCAGCGCGCGGCTGGAGAGGTCGATGACCGCCTGGCGCACCTCATCGACCTGGTCGTCGCTGAACCGATCGGTCACGAACCCGATCGCACCGGCCATCGCGAAGATCAACGGCGGCACGGAGAGCACCGCGAAGAAGGCGGCCTCTGCCGCCAGGCCGGTCACCCGGTAGCGCATGCAGCTGCCGACGGTGGTGACCACCAGCCGCCAGATGAGGTCGCGCGTACGCCGCAGCCACTGCGCGAACGCGGCCGGTTCTACGGTGGCGGCAGCGGGCTGCTGACTCTCCGCACGCTCGGCCGGGGGCATGGATCTACCGTAGACACATGAGTTCTGACATCCGGGTAGCCACGAACCAGGCGCCGCCTCTGGTTGGTCACAACATCGTCACGACGGACGCCGCACTGGTCGAGGCGGTGACGCGACACGCGTCGGCGGAGGTGGTCGAGGACCTCGCTCCGATCGGCGCTCTCGCCGGGACGGCGGAGGCCCGCGAGCACGGGATGCTCGCCAACGAGCACCACCCGCGGCTCACGCCGTACGACCGCTACGGGAACCGGATCGACGAGGTCGAGTTCCACCCATCGTGGCACTGGTTGATGGAGCGCGCGGTCGGCCAGGGGCTCGCCGCGGCACCCTGGGAGGCTCAGGAGGCCGGCTCGCCGTACGCCCACGTGCGGCGGGCGGCAGGCTTCATGGCCTGGTCGCACACCGAGCCGGGGCACGGCTGCCCGATCTCGATGACGTACGCCGCAGTGCCGGCCCTGCGCGCCGACGACGCGATCGCGAAGGAGTGGACGCCCCTGCTGGCGTCGCTCTCCTACGACCCGGGGCTCCGCTCCCCCGCCACCAAGCTCGGCGCGCTCGCCGGCATGGGCATGACCGAGAAGCAGGGCGGGTCCGACGTCCGCGCCAACGTGACCGAGGCGCGTCGTACGTCGGTCGATGGGGAGTACACGCTGCACGGCCACAAGTGGTTCACGTCGGCGCCGATGAACGACGTCTTCCTGGTGCTCGCGCAGGCGCCCGGCGGCGTGACGTGCTTCGTGGTGCCGCGGGTGCTGCCGGACGGGACGCGCAACCGCCTCGACGTCGTACGACTCAAGGACAAGCTGGGCAACCGGTCCAACGCGTCGTCGGAGCTGGAGTTCGAGGGCACGCTCGCGCACCGGCTGGGCGACGAGGGCCGCGGCGTACGCACCATCATCGAGATGGTGGCGGCGACACGGCTCGACTGCGTGCTCGGCTCGACCTCGTTGATCCGCCGCGCCGTCAACGAGGCGACGTGGCACACCGCGCACCGCTCGGCGTTCGGGTCGCTGCTCATCGAGAAGCCGCTGATGCAGAACGTGCTGGCCGACCTGGCCGTCGAGGCCGAGGCCGCGACCGCGCTGGCGGTCCGGCTCGCGTCCGCCGTGGACAACCTCCACGACCCGCACGAGGCAGCGCTGCGCCGGATCGCGCTGCCGCTGTCGAAGTTCTGGGTCTGCAAGCGGACCCCGGCCGCGGTCGCCGAGGCACTCGAGTGCCTCGGCGGCAACGGGTACGTCGAGGAGTCCGGCATGCCGCTTCTCTACCGCGAAGCGCCGCTGAACTCGGTCTGGGAGGGCTCGGGCAACGTCAACGCGCTCGACGTGCCGCGGGCGCTGGGCCGCGAACCCGAGGCCCTCGACGCCTGGATCACCGAGGTCGGCAGGGCGCAGGGTGGCGACGCGCGCCTCGACCGGGCCATCCAGGACACCCTCGCCCTCCTCGGCTCGCTGATGGGCGACCCGGCGTCGATGGAGGTCAACGCCCGTCGCCTGACTGCGCGGATGGCGCTGTGCCTGCAGGGCTCCCTGCTGGTGCGCTTCGCTCCCCCAGAGGTGGCCGACGTCTTCTGCGCGTCGCGCCTCGGGTCGTCGTACGACGGCGTGTTCGGCACCCTCGACGGCGGAGACCTGCGGGCGATCGTGGAGCGTGCGACGCCGGTCGTCTGAGCGCGATCGGGCCAGGTCTGCCCGATACTCCTGCGTGAGCCTGGGTCGGCTCCTAGCCTTCCGGCATGCCGATCTCTCGTGCCCGCTCGGTGGGCATCGCCGTCGCCGCCCTCGCCCCGGTCGCCTCGGGCGCCACGGCGTTCGCGTCGTCCCGCTCCGACTCCACGGTCAACGCCTGCGCCAACCTGCGCACCGGGGCGCTGCGACTCGAGACCGCGAAGGCGCGCTGCCGGACGACCGGCCCCGCTGCCAAGCGGCAGCGGCGCTGCTGGAGCGAACGGCGCGGCTGGCGCCGTAAGGCCGTCGGGAGCCCCCGGGGGCAGCTGGCTCCCCGGGGGCGGCCGGATAGCGCGGTCCAGCGGGTGTGTCCGGCTTCGCTTCGTCCAGCGGTGGCGAGGTCTTCCTCCAGGTGGGAGGACGGGCTCCGGACGAGGTCGCCGTGCTCCCGCTCTCCGGGGTGGGCTTCGCGGTCACCTCGAATCCGAACACCGCCTCCATCGTCGCCGCGACCCAGCTCGTGCCCGCTGACATGAGCCTCAAGTCCGTCACCGCGGCACTGCGGCTGACCGTGAGCCCGGCGGTGGACACGCAGGTCCATTTCCAGGTGTACGCCGCACCACCGGGCGTGTCGCTTTCCGTCAAAGCAGACTGCCTCGCCCAGGTGGCGCACGACACGGTGGTCGGGGCGACGGTGCGGTGCGAGCAGGGCGCTCTGAGCGTTCCGCTCTCCCGCGGTGACCGAGCGGCGATCATGATGCGTCTCGTCTCCGGCGGAGACCCGGACGCCTTCATCGCCCTCGGTGGGCCGATCTCGGTCAGCCTCGGCGTCTCCTGACCAGCGTCAGCGCGCGCCGACCGGCTCGGGATCCTCTACGGGACCGAGAGGCGGCTCGTCGGAGTCGACCATGGTCCGCTCGTCGAACGGGAGCTCTCCGGCCAGCACCTTGTCGAGGCGCTCGCGGTCGAGGCCGTCGGTCCAGTTGCCGATCAGCACCGTGGCGATCGAGTTGCCGGCGAAGTTGGTGAGTGCGCGCGCCTCGGACATGAACCGGTCGATGCCGACGATCAGGCCGACCCCGTCGACGAGCTCGGGTCGGTGGGACTGCAAGCCGCCGGCCAGGGTGGCGAGGCCGGCACCGGTGACGCCTGCGGCGCCCTTGGACGCGATCACCATGAAGACGAGCAACGAGATCTGCTCGCCGATGCTGAGCGGGTCGCCCATCGCCTCGGCGATGAAGAGGGTCGCCATCGTCAGGTAGATGGCGGTGCCGTCGAGGTTGAACGAGTAGCCGGTCGGTACGACGATGCCGACGGTCGTCTTGTCGACGCCGGCGTGCTCCATCTTGGCGATCAGCCGCGGCAGGGCCGACTCGGACGACGACGTGGCGAGGATCAGCAGGAACTCACGGGCGAGGTACTTGAAGAGCAGGAAGATGTTGATGCCCGCGAAGACGCGCAGCACCGTGCCGAGCACCCCGAAGACGAAGAGCACGCAGGTCAGGTAGAAGGCGACCATCAGGAGACCGAGGCTCTTGAGCGCGTCGAAGCCGGTCTCGCCGACAACCGCGGAGATGGCGCCGAACGCACCGATCGGCGCGGCCCACATGATCATCGCCAGCACCCGGAAGACCAGCTTCTGGGCGTACTCCACAACGGTGAGGATCGGCTTCGCGGTCGAGCCCATCTGCTGCAGCGCGAACCCGATGAGCAGCGCGACCAGCAGCGTCTGCAGGACGTCGCCCGAGGTCAGCGACGAGAAGAGCGAGTCCGGGATGATGCCCAGCAGGAAGTCGGTGGTGCTCGCATGCCCTTCCTCGGCCTGGGCGGCGCCTGCGGCCGAGACCTCGTCGTTCAGGTCCAGCCCCGAGCCCGGGTGGATCAGGTTGCCGACGATCAGCCCGATGGTGAGCGCGAACGTCGACATGATCAGGAAGTAGCCGAGCGCGAGAGCGCCGACCTTGCCGACCTTGGCCGCGCTGGCGACCGACCCGACGCCGAGGATGATCGTGCAGAAGATGACCGGCTGGATCATCATCGTGATCAGTCCGACGAAGCCTTCGCCGAGCGGCTTGAGCTTCACCGCGAAGTCAGGGAACAGCAGCCCCACCAGGATGCCGAGACCCACCGCCGCGATCACCGCGATGTAGAGCCAGTGAGTGCGGTTCTTCGGAGGAGATTTCGGTGCGGCGTCGGTTTGTGGCATGGGTCACGCGTACCCGGCTCACCCCGAGACAAACAGGGCGAGCCAGCCGGCGCGTGGCTGGGGCCAGGTCGAAGGCCAGGTGGGAGTAGCTTCGCTACGCGAGGCTCAGGCCTGGGTAGAGCGGGTGCTTGTCGAGCATCTCGGCCGAGGCGGCCTTGACCTTGTCGGCCACCCCGTCGCCGAGCGTGTACGACGCCTTCGACGGCCCGCCCGCCTTGGTGGTGCCGGGCTGGGTGTTCTGCAGGACGTGCACGATCAGCTCCGCGACGTTGTCGAACTCGTCGTGACCGAAGCCGCGCGTGGTGAGCGCCGGGGTCCCGAGGCGGACGCCGGAGGTGTACCAGGCACCGTTGGGATCCTGCGGGACCGAGTTGCGGTTGGTGACCACGCCGGCGTCGAGCAGCGCCGACTCGGCCTGGCGGCCGGTGAGGCCGAACGACGACACGTCGAGCAGCACGATGTGGTTGTCGGTGCCGTCAGTGACGAGCTTGGCGCCGCGGCTCATGAAGCCGTCGGCGAGCGACTTCGCGTTGTCGGCGACCTGCTGCGCGTAGGTCTGGAACGCGGGCTGGCGCGCCTCCGCCAGCGCGACCGCCTTGGCGGCCATCACGTGCGAGAGCGGGCCGCCGAGGACCATCGGGCAGCCGCGGTCGACGCTCGGCGCGTACTCCTCCGTGGCCAGCACCATGCCGCCGCGCGGGCCACGCAGCGACTTGTGGGTCGTGGTCGTGACGATGTGGGCGTGCGGCACCGGGTCCTCGTCGCCGGTGAAGACCTTGCCCGCGACCAGGCCCGCGAAGTGCGCCATGTCGACCATCAGGGTCGCGCCGACCTCGTCGGCGATCTCGCGCATCTTGGCGAAGTTCACGCGACGCGGGTACGCCGAGTAGCCCGCCACGAGCACCAGCGGCTTGAACTCCTTGGCCTTCGCGCGCACCACGTCGTAGTCGAGCAGCCCGGTCTCGGGGTCGGTGCCGTACTGCTGCTGGTGGAACATCTTGCCGCTGATGTTGGGCCGGAAGCCGTGGGTCAGGTGACCACCTGCGTCGAGGGCCATGCCGAGCAGGCGCTGGTTGCCGAGCTCGTGGCGCAGCGTCTCCCAGTCCTCGGGAGTGAGGTCGTTGACGTTCTTGGCGCCGTACTTCTCGAGCCAGGGACCCTCGACGCGGTGAGCGAGGATCGACCAGAACGCGACCAGGTTGGCGTCGATGCCGGAGTGCGGCTGGGCGTAGGCGTACTCGGCACCGAACAGCTCGCGGGCGTGCTCAGCCGCGAGCGCCTCGACGGTGTCGACGTTCTGGCAACCGGCGTAGAACCGGTGACCGACCGTGCCCTCGGCGTACTTGTCGCTGAGCCAGGTGCCCATCGTGAGCAGCACGGCCGGCGAGGCGTAGTTCTCGCTGGCGATCAGCTTGAGCGAGCTGCGCTGGTCGGCGAGCTCCTTGCGGGTCGCGTCGGCGATGCGCGGCTCGACCGAGGCGATCACCTCCAAGGCCTGCTGGTAGGCGCTGCTGGTCAGGGCGGAGAGGTGCGCGTCGCTCATGCGAGCAGCCTAGTGTCGGCGTACGGCGCTGATCGAGCGGTACGGCGCGGGCGACCCGCCAGCGTGTGACGTGGGCCGCACCGCCGCCCCGCTGAGCGCTGGTGGAGCAGGTGCAGCGTCTCGCATCGTGGATGTCCGTCCCACATCATGGGATTTCACCTTGTGGGGATGCCGTCCGGACCGTGAGACTGCTTGACATGATCTCTGGTGCGACGCACGCCTACCTCGTGGTTCGACGCCACGTGGACTTCGGGCGCACGCGCAGCATGATGTGTCCGCATTCCTGACCAGCCGCCCATCGCGCAGCTGACCCGCCGGACGCCGAGGCCCCGAAGACGTGGCCTCACTCCGGTTCGAGCGTCGCTCGCCACCCCTGTCAAGGAATGCTCTCCTGATGTCTGACCTGCGCTACACCGCCAAGGCTCCTGCCCACACCGACGTCCCGCGCCCCAAGCGTGGCGAGGGTCAGTGGGCGTTCGGCTACTCCGAGCCGCTGAACAAGAACGAGCAGTCCAAGAAGGACGACAGCCCGCTCAACGTCCGCGACCGGATCCTCTACACCTACTCCAAGCGCGGCTTCGCCTCGATCGACCCCGCAGACCTGCGTGGCCGGTTCCGCTGGATGGGGCTCTACACGCAGCGGGCGCCGGGATTCGACGGTGGCAAGACCGCGATGCTCGAGGAGGAGGAGCTGGACGACGAGTTCTTCATGATGCGGGTCCGCTCCGACGGTGCGCTGCTCTCGCACGACGCCGTACGAGCCCTCGGCACGATCGGCGTCGACTTCGCCCGTGACACCGCCGACGTCACCGACCGGGAGAACATCCAGTACCACTGGATCCGAATCGAGGACGTCCCGGCCATCTGGGAGCGGCTCGAGGCAGCCGGCCTGGACACCATGGAGGCGTGCGGCGACTCGCCACGACCCTTCCTCGGCTCGCCGGTCGCCGGCGTCGCCAAGGACGAGATCATCGACGGCACCGCGGCGCTCGAGGAGATCAAGAAGCGCTTCATCGGTCACCCGGACTACGCGAACTTCCCGCGCAAGTTCAAGACCGCGCTGACCGGTCACCCGAGCCACGACGTCTCCCCCGAGACCAACGACATCTCCTTCGTCGGCACCGTGCACCCGGAGCACGGCCCGGGCTTCGACCTCTGGGTCGGAGGCGGCTTGTCCACCAACCCGATGCTCGCGCAGAGGATGGGTGTCTGGATCCCGTTGGACGAGGTCGCCGACGCCTGGGAGGGTGTCGCGTCGATCTTCCGGGACTACGGCTACCGACGGCTCCGCTCGCGCGCCCGGCTGAAGTTCCTGGTGGCGGACTGGGGCATCGAGAAGTTCCGCGAGGTCCTCGAGAACGAGTACCTCGGCCGCAAGCTCGTCAGCTGCGAGTCGCCTGCCTCCCCCGTCGGACACCGCGACCACATCGGCGTGCACGAGCAGCAGGACGGAAAGCTCTACGTCGGCATCGCGCCCACGGCCGGTCGGATCTCCGGCACGATCCTGGTGCAGCTCGCCGACCTGATCGAGGAGTACGGCGTCGCGGGCGCCCGCCTCACGCCGTACCAGAAGATCGTGCTGATCGGCGTCGAGCCGGCTGTCGTCGAGGCCCTGGTCGAGCGGCTCGACGAGATCGGCCTCTCGGCCCGGCCGTCGAACTGGCGCCGCAACACGATGGCCTGCACCGGCATCGAGTTCTGCAAGCTCGCGATCGTCGACACCAAGGAGCGCGCACGCAACCTGGTCGGCGAGCTCGAGAAGCGGTTCCCCGAGCTGGACACCCCGATCACCGTCAACGTCAACGGCTGCCCCAACGCCTGTGCGCGCACCCAGATCGCCGACATCGGCCTCAAGGGCCAGCTCGTGATGCACGAGGGCGAGCAGGTCGAGGGCTTCCAGGTGCACCTCGGCGGCGCCACCGGCCTGCAGGCGAACTTCGGCCGCAAGCTGCGCGCCCACAAGGTCACGAGCGCCGGCCTCGACGACTACATCACCACCATCGTGACCAACTACCTGGCCGACCGCGAGGACGGCGAGCTGTTCGCGACCTGGGTCGCCCGCGCAGACGAGGACCTGCTGCGCGGCGACAAGCTGCTGGAGGGAGTGACCTCATGAGTGAGCGCGCGATCCCCTTCCACTGCCCCTTCTGCGGGGAGGAGGACCTGCGCCCGCACGAGGTCGTCTCCGAGACGGGCGAGATCAGCTCCCCGCACGGCACCTGGGAATGCCGAGGGTGCCTGCGCGCCTTCAGCCTCAAGATGCTCGGTCTCATCCGACCGTCAGGTGCGCAGAGGGGAACCCAGTCATGAGTGTCACCACAACGACCGCCCGCAACAACCGCGGGATCCAGACCGCCGGCCGCTCGCCGGAGGAGCTGCGCGAGCTGGTGTCGCACTGGGGCGCCGAGCTCGAGCTGGCCCCCGCCGAGGTGATCGTCGAGTGGGCCGCGGCGACCTTCGGTGAACGCTTCTGCGTGACGTCGTCCATGGGCGACGCCGTGCTGACCGACGTCGTCTCCAAGGTCGTGCCGGGGATCGACGTGCTGTTCCTCGACACCGGCTACCACTTCGTCGAGACGATCGGCACCCGCGACGCCGTCGAGGCGACGATGCCGGTCAACCTGATCTCGATCACGCCCGTCCAGTCGGTCGCCGAGCAGGACGCGGCGTACGGCAAGGACCTGTACAAGACCGACCCCGACCTGTGCTGCAAGCTGCGCAAGGTCGAGCCGTTGGCGGAGCGTCTGGCCAACTACGACGCCTGGGCGACCGGCCTGCGTCGCGCCGAGACCAAGAACCGCGTGATCGCGCCGGTGATCGGCTGGGACGCCAAGAAGGGCAAGGTCAAGATCTCGCCGCTGGCTCGGTGGTCCGACGAGCAGGTCGAGAAGTACATGGCCGACAACGGCATCCTGGTCAACCCGCTCGTGTACGACGGCTACCCGTCGATCGGCTGCTGGCCGTGCACCCGGCGCGTGGCCCCCGGTGACGACCCGCGCAGCGGTCGCTGGGCCGGCACCAACAAGACCGAGTGCGGGATCCACTCATGAGGATGCTCCGCACCCAGCAGACCGACAGCGTGGCCGGTCGTGCACTCGCATTCCCCGAAGGAACACGCACAGGTAAGGAGGCGGCGTAATGGCTGCTCCTGCTCTGGTGGCCCTGGCTCACGGCAGTCGTGACCACCGGTCCGCCGCAACCATCAAGGCCCTCGTCGACGAGGTCAAGACGATGCGCCCCGACCTCAAGGTCGAGGCCGCGTTCCTCGAGCTGTCGAAGCCGTCCTTCCAGACGGTCGTCGACCGGCTCGTGAAGGCCGGGCACGACGAGATCGTCGTCGTACCCCTCCTGCTGACCGAGGCCTACCATGCGAAGGTCGACGTCCCCGGTGCCATCACCGAGGCGACGACGCGGCACCCGGGCGTGCAGATCCGGGCGACGTCGATCCTGGGCCTGGAGGCGCAGTTCCTCGAGGTGCTCGATCTGCGCATGCGCGAGGCGCTCAAGTCGTCGCGGGTCCGCGAGCTCGACGCGCTGGTGCTGGCCGCTGCCGGGTCGAGCGACCCGCTGGCCAACCAGGCCGTCGCGCGCCTCGCCCGGGTCTGGGGTGCCCGGCACAAGCTGCCCGTGACCGCGGCGTACGCCTCGGCCTCCCCGCCGGCCACCGGCGAAGCCGTGCGCGCGTTCCGCGCCGAGGGGCGCCGCCACATCGCGGTCGCATCGCTGTTCCTCGCGCCCGGGTTCCTCCCGGACCGGGCCGGCGAGCTCGCCCTCGAGGCCGGCGCCATCGCGGTCTCCGAGCCGCTGGGCGCACACCCCGAGCTGGCCCGCACGATCCTCGCCAGGTACGCCGTCGGCGCGGTCGAGCTGGTCCCGGTCTAGCACGCCGAGTCGGCGCAAAGTGACCCTTGTGGGGGTCACTTTGCGCCGACTCGCGGGTCATTCTGCGCCGACTCGGCACTTGGGGGCAGTCCGGCGGTACCTCAGGTGGAGGTGGGTGACCCAGCCGGTTTCCTAACGTCAGTGGCATGACGATCCTTCTCTCGGACGAGCGTGTCCGGGCCGTGCCCGTGGTCGAGTCCGGCGAGCCGCTGGTGCGGCTGCCGAGGAGCCTGTCCCCCGGCGGCGCGCTGGTGCGCGCCGGCCTGGCGGACCGGCTGATGGCCGCCGACCTGCAGCTCCCGCGCGGGGTCCGGCTGCGGGTGGTCGAGGGGTTCCGGCCGGTCGAGCAGCAGCGCGCGATCATCGCGTCGTACGCCGCACAGGTGCGCGCGCACCACCCCGGGATCGACCAGGCGGAGCTGACCCGGCTGACGAGCCGGTTCGTCTCCCCCATCGACGTCGCGCCGCACGTGGCCGGCGCCGCGGTCGACCTCACCCTGGTCGACGTCTGTGGCGAGGAGCTCGACCTCGGCACTGCGATCGACGCGACGCCCGAGGACAGCGACGGTCGCTGCTACTTCGCGGCGGACGGCATCGGCGCCGACGCCAGGGCCCACCGGGAGCTGCTGGCCGCCGTACTGGCCGGGCAGGGGCTGGTGAACTACCCGACCGAGTGGTGGCACTGGAGCTTCGGCGATCGGTACTGGGCGCTGGTCACTGGGGCGCGGCACGCGCTCTGCGGCCCGCTCGCGGCGTCGGTGGCGGCATGACCGGCCTGGCTGTGGCCGCCCGCAACGACCCGGGCGCCCGGCCGCGCCTGGACATCGACCTCGAGGCCGTCGGGCGCAACACCCGGCTGCTCGCGGACCGAGCCGCCGGCGAGCTGATGGCGGTGGTGAAGGCCGACGGGTTCGGCCACGGCGCTCTCGACGTGGCGCGTACGGCGCTCGCGAACGGCGCCACCCGGCTCGGTGTCACCAGCCTCGAGGAGGCGTGGTCGCTGCGCGACGCCGGCCTCGGCGTACCGCTGCTGAGCTGGCTCAACCCCGTGGACTCCGACTACGCGACCGCCGCTGCCCGCGACGTCGAGGTGGCCGTGCCCGGCCTCCAGCACCTCGCCGCGGTGGCAGAGGCATCCGGCCGCGCCCGGGTCCACCTCCACGTGGACGCCGGGATGGCCCGCGACGGCGCCGACCCGGCGAGCTGGGCCTCCCTGTGCCGCGCGGCGCGGCGGGCGGAGCTCCGCGGTGAGATCGACGTGGTCGGTGTGATGGGCCATCTGGGGTGTGCCGACGACCTCGACGACGAGTGCAACGCGCTGGGCCGGACCCGGTTCGCCTGGGCGCTCGAGACCGCTCGTGCCTGCGGGCTGCGCCCGCGCGACCGGCACCTGGCCGCCACCGCCGCGACCCTCACCGACCCCCGCGCCCACCACACGATGAGCCGGGTGGGTGCCGGGCTCGTCGGCATCGACCCGTCGCGCTCGACCCGGCTGCAGCCGGCGATGACCCTGACCGCCCCGGTCGTGCAGGTCCGGCGGGTCCGCGCCGGGACGCCGGTCGGTTACGGCCACGCGCACCGGACGGCCGCCGCGACCCATCTCGGGCTCGTCCCGCTCGGGTACGCCGACGGCCTGCCGCGGCTCGCCTCCGGACGCGCAGAGGTGCAGGTGCGCGGCGTGCGGCGACCGGTCGTCGGGCGGATCTCCATGGACCAGCTGGTCGTCGACCTCGGCAGCCGGGGCGTCGACCCGGGCGAGACCGTGACGGTGTTCGGTCCCGGTGCCGCCGGCGAGCCCACCGTCGCCGACTGGGCTGCTTGGGCCGACACCATCGAGCACGAGATCGTCACCGGCATCGGGTCGCGCGTCGAGCGCCGCACCCTGGCCGTGCCGCACCTGCGGAGCCTGTCGTGAGGACTCCACCCAACCGGACCCGGGTGGCCGTCATCGGCGGTGGGCAGAACTGCGAGCACGACGTGTCCCTGGCCTCGGCGGCCGCCGTCACCGCGGCGCTCGACCCTGCGTCGTACGACGTCGTGCCGCTCACCATCGGCCGCGACGGCACCTGGCGCGACCGCGGCCTGCGGCCGATCGGGCTGTGCGGCGCCGCCCAGGTGCTGCGCGGCTGCGACGTGGCGTTCCCCGTCGTGCACGGTCCGCGCGGTGAGGACGGCGCACTCGCCGCCCTGTGCGAGCTCGCGGGGATCGCGTACGTCGGGTCCGGCATCCGGCCGGGCGCCCTCGCGATGGACAAGTGGGCGACCAAGCTCGTGGCTGGCGCGGTGGGCATCACCACCACACCGGGACACCTGGTGACCCCCGCGACGGCCACGCACGAGCGCTGGACGCATCCGGTCGTCGTGAAGCCGGTGGCCGCCGGCTCCAGCCTCGGCGTCACCCTGGTGACCCAGTCGGCGGCGCTGCGACCGGCCCTCGACGCGGCCCTCGCCGTCGACAGCCGGGTGCTGGTCGAGGACGTCGTGCTCGGTCGCGAGATCGACGTGGCGGTCCTCCGCCGCGCCGACGGATCGCTGCTCGTGCCGCCGGCGCTGGAGATCGTCGCCGACGGACTCTTCGACTACGACGCGAAGTACGGCGGCCATGCGGACTTCCGCATCCCTGCGCCTCTTGACGAGGTCGACAGGAAGGCGCTCGAGGACGCCGCGCTCTCGGCGTACGACGCCCTCGGCTGCTCCGGCGTCGCCCGGATCGACTTCTTCCTGACCGAGCGCGGGCCGGTGCTCAACGAGGTCAACACCGTGCCGGGGATGACCGCGCACTCCCAGGTCCCCCGGATGTTCGCGGCAGCCGGGATGTCGTACCCGGAGCTCCTGGACGAGCTCGTCCGCGGCGCCCACCGTTGACCACCGGGCCGGGCATGGTTCCATTGCGGGGTGGTGACGGCATGACCTCCTGGCGCCAATGGGTTCCCGACATCAGCGTCGGTGTCTTCGTCTTCCTCATCGGGGTCCTCGAAGCCTTGAACATCGACCCCTTCCGCTACGAGTCCGATCCGCGCCCGCCGGCGATCCTGATCAGCCTCGGCATCGCGACGGCCGTCGCCCTGTGCCGGCACCTGCCCGGCGCGGCCCTCGCGCTGGTGTGGGCGGTCTGCGCCCTACAGGTCGGCACCGGAAGCCAGCTGCTGATGGTCGAGCTGGCGATCGGCATCGTTGCCTTCGGGGCCGCACGATGGGGAAGCGCCGCCACGGTCTGGCTGAGCGCGCTCTCGATCCCTGCGGCGGCGGTGATCTCGGTGTACTGGCTCGATCCGGACGTCTTCTACCGCGCACTCGAGACGGCCGGCTTCAGGTCGCTGGTCGACACGACCTCGCGGTTCAGCGACCGTTGGCAGATCTCAGCCGCCATCTTGGGGATGTCCGTGCTCGGGGTGCCGTGGCTGGCGGGCCTCACGCTCCGGTTCTCGTCGCGCGCGAGCCAGTCCCGCGCGTCGCAGGTGACCGCCGAGGCCCAGCGCGACCAGGCCGAGGAGATCGCGCAGCTGCGCGACGAGCAGACCCGGCTCGCGCGCGACGTCCACGACGTGGTCGGGCACTCGCTCGCGGTGATCCTCGCGCAGGCAGAGTCGGCGCAGTACCTCGAGGATGCCGACACCACCGCCCTCAAACAGACCATGGCCAACATCGCGACCTCGGCCCGCACGTCGCTCCAGGACGTCCGCCAGGTGCTGACGACGACCGGAGGCGGTACGGCGCCGCCGGCCCGCACCGCCGGCCTCGACAGCCTGGTCGACGGCGTCCGCGCCAGCGGCCACGAGGTCCGCTCGACCGAGGTCGGCACCCCGCAGCCGCTCCCTCCCGAGCTCGAGGTGGTGGCCTTCCGGGTACTCCAGGAGATGCTCACCAACGCCATCAAGCACGGGCAGCGCGACCAGCCCGTCCTGGTCGAGCGGCACTGGGAGGGCGAGCTGAGGATCGAGGTCCGCAACGTGATCGACAGCAGCGGCACCGAGACGCAGCCGCTGGTGATGGCCGAACCGGTCCCCGAGCACCAAGGCCAGGGCCTCGACGGGATGCGGCGCCGGCTCGAGTCGGTCGGCGGACGGCTCGACGTACGCCGTCGCGCCGAGGCGGGCGGCCCGACCTTCACGGCGACCGCGTGGGTGCCGGTGAGGTCCCGATGACAGGTCCGGAGCCGATCCGGGTCCTGCTGGTCGATGACCAGGAGCTCTTCCGCGAGGGCGTCCGGGTGATCATCGACGCGCAGGAAGGCATGGAGGTGGTCGGCGCCGCCGCCGACGGCCTCGAGGCGGTGCGGCTCGTCGACGAGCTCGCCCCCGACGTCGTGCTGATGGACATCCGGATGCCGGAGATGGACGGCGTCGAGGCGACCAGGCAGATCTTCCTGCCCGACCGTGCCGCCCGTCGTGAGGCACCGGTGCGGGTCGTGGTGCTGACGACCTTCAACCTCGACGACCGCGCCGCGACGGCGATCCGGTACGGCGCCAGCGGCTTCCTGCTCAAGGACACGACGCCAGTGATGCTCCGCGACGCCATCCGCACCGTGCACGCCGGCAACGCCGTGCTCGCGCCGACCGACCTGTCGACGCTCCTGGAGGGCCAGTTCCGCAGTCAGACGGCCACCCCGCCGGCGTACCTCACGCTGACCGACAAGGAGCGCGAGGTCTTCGCGGCCGTCGCCAAGGGCCTGTCCAACACCGAGATCGCCGGCCTGGTCTTCGCGAGCGAGTCGACGGTGAAGACGCACGTCGGCGCCATCCTGCGCAAGCTCGGCCTGCGCGACCGGGTGCAGATCGTGGTGTTCGCCCACGAGCACGGGCTTGCCGGCTAACCGACCAGCTTCTCCAGCAGGTGCTCGAGCTGTCGGGGCGGGTCGGTGGTCATGCCACCGTGCACCGGGCCGGGCTGGATGACGGTGCTGCGCGGCGCCTTGAGGAAGCCGAACCGCTGACCGAGCGGCTTGGCCGCTGCCTCTCCCCCGCGCTCGTCGCCGGCGCAGACGCCCTCGATGAACCGCAGCGCGTCGCAGACCTGGTCGAGGTCGAGGCGCGCGTCCAGGGCACCGAGCCGATCGCGATCGACGTGCCAGGCGGCGGCCAGGTAGTCGGTGGCCTGGCAGTAGAGCACCACACCGACGTTGACGAACTCCTCGCGGTCCACCCGGGGCACGCAGCGGAGCACGACGTACTGATAGGCGAGCCTGCTCATCGGGTCCCCATCTGCGCCGCGTCCTGGGGCAGCCACTGGCGGGTGCCGAGCCGGGCGGTGAGGAACGCGACGTACGCCGCCCGGACGGCCTGCGGGGTCTCCGCACCCGGCACCGGCTCGAGCCACTCGTCGGGCACCTCCGCGAGGATCTCGGCGAACACCTCCTCGGACAGCATCGCGCGGATGGCCTCGTCGGCCTGCGGCAGGTCCGGTGCGTACGCCAGGAGCACGTGGTCGTCCGGGCTCCAGGGCTGGTTGGCGAACCTCTCGGCCGCGCCCTCCTTCAGCAGCGATCCCCCGCCCCACCCGTGGTGGAAGTAGAGGGAGGCACCGTGGTCGATCACCCAGAGCTCCCCGTGCCACACGAGGAGGTTGGGGTTGCGCCACGAGCGGTCGACGTTGGCGGTGAACGCGTCGAGCCAGAGCACCTTCGCGCCGACACCGTCACCCGAGTGCGAGTCGGCGTCGTACCCGAAAGAGCCGGTCAGGAAGTCGATCCCGAGGTTGAGTCCGGCGCTGGCGTTGAGCAGGTCCTGGACCTCTTCGTCGGCCTCGTAGCGGGCGATCTCGGGGTCGAGCTCGAGCGCCACCAGCCGGGGCGTCTTCAGCCCGATCCGGCGGGCCAGCTCGCCGACGATCACCTCGGCGACCAGCACCCGCAGGCCCTGCCCCGCGCCGCGGAACTTGCAGACGTAGGTGCCGAGGTCATCGCCCTCGACGATCCCGGGGAGGCTGCCGCCCTCGCGCAGCGGCGTGACGTAGCGGGTCACGACGACGGCCTCGATCACCGGGCGAGTCTAGTGCGGAAGGTCGACGCGACGCGTAATGGATCGGCCCGTGGAGGGTCTGTTTCAGAGATGCCCCGCACGGGTATCGGACAGACGGCATCCGGTGGAGATGCCACACCCGGGAGGACTTTTCATGAAAACACGCCGACTCATCGGCTCAGTACTCGCCATCGCACTCGCCGCGACGTCGCTCGGTGTCGTCGCCACGGCGGCCGCTCCGGCCCAGGCCGTAGAGACGGTGCAGACCCGCATCGTCCCCGGCATCGACGGCCGACCCGAGTTCAGCAGCTACTCGAAGCAGCCCGCGTACGGCGACACCATCTCGGTCTACGTCGACGTCCAGGCCTTCGTCAACGGCGCCTGGAAGAACATCTACAACGGCTCCGTCACCGTGACCGAGCAGCTCGCCGGGAGCGCAACGCCGACAGTCGTTGCTTCCAACACGTCGGCCTACGTGTCCGACAGCTTCAAGGCCCGCGGCAACGCGACCTACACCGTCAGCTACAGCGGCGGCACCGGGGAGTACCCCGCAGTGAACTACGCGCCGGTGCAGGCGACGTACGCCGGTCCGGCCGTGTCGCGCAAGCTCACGACCAAGACCATCTCCGGCAAGCACGCCGGCTTCAAGGGCAAGCTGAGCCCCGCCACGAAGACCAAGATCACGGTCCTCAAGAAGAAGGGCAAGAAGTTCAAGAAGTTCAAGGTCCTGCGCAGCAAGAAGAACGGCCGCTTCACCGTGGTCCTGCCGGCGCCCCGCAGGGGCAAGTTCCACTGGCGGATCATCTTCGCGGGCGACAGCAGGTTCGTCGGCAGTGTCATCCAGGGCACGACGTACAAGGGCTTCTGAGCAAGTCCAGCTCCCGAACGGGTCAGGTGCTCGCCTCCGACGCGAGCAACCTGGCCCGTTCTGCGTCCACGTCGAAGTCGGCCGCCGGCCAGCCCAGGTCCAGGCCCCGCAGCGCGTCGAGCAGGAGCGTCCCGACCGCGAGGTTGCGGAACCACTTCCGGTCACTCGGCACGACGTGCCACGGTGCATGCGCCGTGTTGGTCCGCTCGAGCGCGAGCTCGTACGCCGCGCGGTAGTCGTCCCAGCGCGCCCGCGCGTCGATGTCTCCGGGCTCGTACTTCCAGTACTTCTCCGGGTTGTCCAGCCTCGCGAGCAACCGCTCGCGCTGCTCGTCCTTGCTGATGTGCAGCAGGCACTTCAGCACCACGGTCCCGTCCTCGACCAGCTCGCGCTCGAACTCGTTGATCGCGTCGTACCGCCGCTCGATCTCCTCCGGGGCCGCCAGCTCGTTGACCCGGGCGATCAGTACGTCCTCATAGTGGGACCGGTCGAAGACGCCGAGGTAGCCCGGTGCCGGCACTGCGCGCCTGATGCGCCACAGGAAGTCATGGGCGAGCTCGTCGGCGGTCGGCGCCTTGAAGGAGGAGATCCGCACACCCTGCGGATCGACCAGCCCGACCGTGTGCCGCAGCGTCCCGCCCTTGCCCGAGGTGTCCATGCCCTGGAGCACCAGCAGCACCCGCCGGCGCGAGCCGGTCGCGCGCCCCTCGGCGAACAGCCGCTCCTGGAGATCGGCGAGCTCCGGGCCCAGGCCCTCGAGCGCGGCCTTGCCGTCACTCTTGCTGCCGCCGTAGCCCGGCGTGGCGTCGGTGGCGATGGCATCGAGGTCGACAGGCCCGGGCGGGACGTGCAGCGGATGCGCGGTCATGAAGCGATCATGACGCACATCAGCCCAGTACCCGGGCCACATCGAGCGAACAGCCGACGACCGTGTCCACCGTGCCGTCCTCCTGGGGCTCGTCGAACCAGAGGCCGGCGGTGAACCCAGCCTTGGCCAGCATCCGCAACGAGGCGGCATTGCGGTGGTCCGGGGCGGCGAAGTACGTCGTCGCGTCCGGGAACCGGTGCCGCGTCCGCGTCATCCAGGCCCACAGCACGCGCGGGCCGAGGCCCCGCCCGCTCCACTCCTCGGCGAGGGCGTAGTCGACGCCGATCGCGTCGGAGTCCGGGCCGAGCAGCGCATAGTCGGGATAGTCCGCGATCCGGTAGTCCTGCACGAAGCCGACCGAGCGCCCGTTGACCTCGGCGATCCACATCCGGGTCGGGCTCAACCCGTCGATCCGCGGGCCGTAGCGCGCCTCGAGTCCTTCCGGGGTCGGCTCCCCCTCGGCGGCCCACCAGCGGCGGATGTGGTCCGTACGCCGCCACCGCAGCACGTCGGGCAGGTCGCCACGGGTCATCGCGCGAACCGTCAGCCGTTCGTCGTGGTCGACCACGAACTCCTTCACCTCACCGGACAGGTCGCGAGGCGCCGGCTCGGCATGCACGCTCGCGCAGGTACGACGGGCAGCGGCTGCCCATGACTCCCCGGGCCGTACGACGCCGGAGAGGTCCCGGCCGCGGTCATGGACGACGATGTGGACCTGGTCGTCGCTCACCCGACAGTCACCTCCCCGCTCAACGCCCCGGCTTGGCCCGCCGCACGAGCGGCGGTGCCGCCGACCACGGGAAGTCGATCCACGCCTCGGTGTGCCGCCAGACGTACTCGGGTCGGATCACCGTCCACGGCTTCTCGTAGATCACCGCGGTCCGCGCCTCCGCGACCTGGTCGGCGACGAAGTCGCGCACGACCTCCAGCGTCTTGCCGGTGTCGGCGACGTCGTCCGCGATCAGGATCTTGAGCCCGGCGAGGTCGACGGCGGCAGGCGTCGGCGGCAGCATGATCGGCACATCGAGGCGCTGGTCGATGCCCGTGTAGAACTCCACGTTGACCGCCGACAGGTTCTTCACGTCGAGCGCGTAGCCCAGTCCCATGCCGAGGCCGAGACCGCCGCGCGCGATCGACAGGATCAGGTCGGGCTCGTAGCCGGAGTCGACCACCTGCTGGGCCAGGTCCCGCACCGAGGTGCCGAACAGCTCATAGGTCAGGGTCTCGCGCTCGCTCGCCACGGGAGCATTCTTGCGGGTCGGACCTACTCCTCGTCCACCGCTTCCCGGCCCGCGTTCGCCAACTCCTCGCGGACGACGGCGAAGGCGAGCCCGGAGCCGTAGCCCTTGCGGGCCAGCATCCCCACCAGCCGCCGAGTGGCCTTCACGTCGTCGACCCGCTCCACCGATCGCAGCTTGGCACGCACCAGACCGCGAGCCGCCGCCGCCTCGTCGTCGGGGTCGATCTCGTCGAGCGCCTCGCGAGCGACCTCGTTGGCGACGCCCTTGCGGTGCAGCTCCTGGGCCAGCGCTCGCTTGGCGAGCCGGCGGCCCACGTCGGACCGAGTTGCTCCGCGAGACGCGATCCAGGCTCGGGCGAACGCCTCGTCGTCGATCAGCCCGACCTCCTCGAACCGGTCGAGCAGCCGGGCGGCGAGGTCGCCCGGGACGTTCTTGGCAGCCAGCTTGTCGGCGAGCTCCTTGCGGGTGCGCGCCTGCCCGGTCAGCTGGTCGAGCAGGATCTTGCGGGCCACCGCCTCCGGGTCGGCCTCGGGGACCTGGGCGACCGTGTCCGGTGGTGGGGCGGCTGTACCTGGAGCTGACGAACGCCGCGTCCACGCGTCCACTCCGACAGAGACGTCACCGACCCAGTCGGGCGGCGGCCTGTTCTCGTTCATCGACATGAGCGCTCCTCCGTGGTTTCGCACGAAGTCACCTGGTTAGAAGGAGTCGACGCCGATCGGCTCGTCGGAGAGCGGGGCCTCCTGGTCGACCTGCGGGCCGACGCCGAGCTTCTCGAGGATCTTCTTCTCCAGCTCGTTGGCCAGGTCGGGGTTGTCCTTGAGGAAGTTGCGGGAGTTCTCCTTGCCCTGGCCGAGCTGGTCACCCTCGTAGGTGTACCAAGCACCGGCCTTGCGGACGAGCCCCGCCTCGACACCGACGTCGATCAGGCCACCCTCGCGGCTGATCCCCTTGCCGTACATGATGTCGAACTCGGCCTGCTTGAACGGCGGGGCCACCTTGTTCTTCACGACCTTGACGCGGGTCCGGTTGCCGACCATGTCGGTGCCGTCCTTGAGCGTCTCGATGCGGCGTACGTCGAGGCGGACCGAGGCGTAGAACTTCAGCGCCTTGCCACCGGTGGTGGTCTCGGGCGAGCCGAACATCACGCCGATCTTTTCCCGCAGCTGGTTGATGAAGATCATCGTCGTGCCGGAGTTGCTGAGCGCACCGGTCATCTTGCGCAGCGCCTGGCTCATCAGACGGGCCTGGAGGCCGACGTGGCTGTCGCCCATCTCGCCCTCGATCTCGGCGCGCGGCACCAGCGCGGCCACCGAGTCGATGACGACCAGGTCGAGCGCGCCGGAGCGGATCAGCATGTCGGCGATCTCGAGCGCCTGCTCACCGGAGTCCGGCTGGGAGACCAGCAGGGCGTCGGTGTCGACGCCGAGCGCCTTCGCGTAGTCGGGGTCGAGCGCGTGCTCGGCGTCGATGAACGCCACGATGCCGCCGGCGCGCTGGGCGTTGGCCACGGCGTGCAGGGCGACGGTCGTCTTGCCGGAGGACTCCGGACCGTAGATCTCGATCACCCGGCCGCGCGGGAAGCCACCGAGGCCCAGCGCGATGTCGAGAGCGATCGAGCCGCTGGGGATGATGGCGAGCGGCGCCCGCACCTCGTCGCCCAGACGCATGACCGAGCCCTTGCCGAACTGCTTCTCGATGTTGGCGAGCGCGGCGTCCAGGGCCTTCTCGCGGTCTGCACCAGCCATGTGCTGATCCTTCTCTCTCGTCGGGTGTCCAGGTACGTCGGCGACGCTAGAGCGAGCCACCGACAACGCCTGATCAGCGCCGCCGAGCCTGTGGAAAGCCTCGCTCCGCGTCGTACCTGTGGAGAGAATCTAACCCAGCATCGAACAGATGTTCGGGAGAAGTCAGGGCGTGTCGTAGGTCAGTTCGATCCCGTCGGCCCAGGCCGAGCAGGAGCAGCCGGCCGGGTCGGGCAGCGTCTCGATGGTGCGCGTGAGGATGCCGGTGAGCCGCTCGAGGTTGGCCTTGAAGAGCGCGAACACCTCCTCCTGACCGACCCCCTCGCCACTCTCGGCGCCGGCGTCCATGTCGGTCACCAGCGCGATCGCGGAGTAGCACTGCCGCATCTCGCGGGCCAGCGCCGCCTCCGGGTGGCCGGTCATGTTGATCAGCATCCAGCCCTCGCCGGCGTAGCTGCGCGACTCGGCCCGGGTGGAGAAGCGCGGGCCCTCGATGACCACCATCGCTCCCCCGGACTTGATGCCCGGCTCGGCAGCGGTGATCGCCGCCGACAGCCGGTCGCAGTAGGGGTCGCCGAAGGGCAGGTGCACCGCTCCGGTCTCGACGTACGACGGGATCCGGCGGTAGGTGCGGTCGACGAGCTGGTCGGGCACGACGATGTCACCGGGGGCGACCTCGGGGCGCAGGCCGCCGACCGCGCACGGCGCGAGCACCTGGCGCACGCCGAGGGAGCGCAGCGCCCAGAGGTTGGCGCGGTAGGGGATCGCGTGCGGCGGGTACTCGTGGTGCCGGCCGTGCCGCGGCAGGAACGCGACCGTGCGGCCGGCGACCGTCCCGACAGCGATCGGGGCCGAGGGTGCGCCGTACGGCGTCTCGACGGCGTGCTCCTCGTAGTCGTCGAGGAACGAGTAGAAGCCGGTCCCACCGATCACGGCGACGTCAGCGATGCTCATGCGCCCACCCTGTCAGCCACGGGCGACCGGGTGGTGGCCCGGGCACCGAGACCGGCGATCGCGACCAGGGCGACCAGGCCGATCGAGCACACCGTCAGTGCGGGATAGCCCCACGCGTCGACGACCAGGCCGGCCAGGCCGCCGGCGGCCGCAGCCGTCAGCCCCATCACCAGGTCGGTCGCGCCCTGCACGTCGGTGCGTGCCTCCAGCGGCGCGTGCTGCGCGATCAGCGTGGACGCCGCCACGGTCGCGAACGACCAGCCCAGGCCGAGCAGGAAGAGCCCCACGAAGATCTGCCATGAGCTGCCCTCCGGCGAGCGGGCACACAGGACCATCGCGGCGAGCAGCAGGACGGCCCCCGTGACCAGCGTCGCCGGGCGCCCGTAGCGGTCGGCCAGGAACCCGACGACCGGCGAGAACGCGAACATGCCGAGCACGTGCAGGCTGATCACGAGCCCGATCACCTCGAGCTCGGCGTGGCCGTGCTCCATGTGCAGCGGGGTCATGATCATGACGCCCACCATCGCGGCGTGCGCGCAGGCCATCCCGAGGGTCGCGAAGAGCAGCACGGGCCGCTCCCGTCCGGCCGCGATCGCGCGGGCCCAGGCGGTGCCGCTCGGCGGCACCTCGGCGACACCAGCTGCCTCGCGGGCGAGCAGCAGCGGGTCGGGACGCAGCCTGACGCCGACCACGACCGCGGCGACCACCATGCCGATGGCCCCGAGCGCGAACGGGCCGGTGAGCTCGGGGATCCCCAGCAGGTCCGCCAGGGCGCCGGCGGGGCCGGTGAGGTTGGGACCGAGCACCGCGCCGATCGTGGTCGCCCAGACCACGGTGGACAGGGCACGTCCCTTGTGGGCGTCCTCGGCGAGGTCGGTCGCGGCGTACCGCGCACTGTTGTTGGCAGCGGTCGTGGACCCGAGCAGCAGCGCACCGACGAGCAGCAGGACCATCGAACCCACGACGCCCGCGACCACGGCCAGCACAGCTCCCGCGGCACCGAGCAGGTATCCCGTGACCAGGCCGATCCGCCGGCCGCGGTGGGACATCAGCCGGGCGAGCAGGTACGCCGCGAAGGCGGTCCCGAGCACTTGGGCGGTCTGCGCGAACCCGGCCTGGCTCTCGGACCCCGAGATGTCGCGCGCCAGCAGCGACGCGGTGGCGATGCCGATCGTGATGCCGAGGGCGCCGACCGCCTGGACGACCACGAGGGTCCGGATGGTGTGGCGCTGGACCTCCGCGAGGTCGACGGTCATTTCTGCGTTGCCGGCAGCTCGAGCGTCCGCCAGACCACGGCCCAGACGTGCTTGGGCGGCTCACCGGCGTCGATCGCCTCCTGCGCCGTACGACCCCCGAGCTCCTGCATGACGAAGCTGCTGGCCCAGGAGCGTGAGTACGACGCGCCCAGTGCGTGGTCCATCCGGGCCCAGAACTCGGTGTGCCTCATCGACGCACCGCCGTGACGTCCAGCCACGGTTGGCCGTCGCGCGCGCTGCGCGATGACCGTACGCCGGTCACCCGCCAGCCGGCCGACTCCAGCACCTCGCGCAGCGCCGGCTCCCGCCAGTAGACGAAGCGGCGTGGCGCGCCGACGCTGCCGTGGGTGGACCATGCCTCGCCGTCGCCCTCCTTCAGCGACAGCGCGAGGTTCCCGCCTGCCCGGGTCGCGTCGGCGAGCCGGGAGAGCACGGTCGGCACGTCACCCCGTTCGACGTGCAGCAGACAGGCGCTCGCCCAGACCCCGTCGTACGGCGTGCCGGGGCGCTGTGGGTCGTCGAGGTCGTCGGTCAGTGGGTCGAGCACGTCCGCGGCGTGGCCGGCCTCGCGCAGCAGGTCGACGAACGCCGGGGTGACGTCGGTGCGCCGCACGCTGAGGCCTGCGGACTCGAGGCTGGCCGCGTCGCGACCGGGCCCGCTGCCGATCTCGAGCACCCGTCCGCCTTCGCCGACGACCCCAGCGAAGGCCCGTGCCTGCTCGAGCACGAGGTCGTCGCGCGCGAAGGTGCTGTCGCGATAGGCCGCGGCGTGGGCGTCGTAGGCCTCGACGGTCGCCCGGGCGACGGCAGCACGGACGTCCCAGGCGTGGTGGACGATGTCGTGGAGGTGGTAGACCCCGATGCTCTCGACGGTGAACTCGCTGCCGTTGCTGCGGAAGCCGCGGCGGCTCCACGCTCCGGGCGGCACGGAGTCGTAGCGCTCAGCGACCGACTCCGCAGCCTCGAGCAGCTCGCCGGCCACCGTGGCCGGGTCCTGCTCGCCGTACCTCTCGGCGACCGCGGTCTCGTCCTGGTCCCAGTTGGGGAAGGTGGGGTCGTCCTGGTCGAGCATCATCTGGACGCGCAGGTCGAAGATACGGTGCACGTCGCGGACGTGCGCGGCGTACTCGAGCGGCGACCAGGTGCTCGGCTCCGGTCGGGCGGCGACGTAGGCGAGCGTCAGGACCGCCTCCCAGGTGGTGGCGTTGTCGCGGATCACCGACGGGATGCGGTCGACCGTCACCGCCGATGCCTCGAAGCCGCACTCGGGGCACGGCTGGTCGAGCACCCAGGTCCAGTCCTTGGTGTCTGGCTCGATCGTCGCCTCGCTCATGGCGCCATCTTCCCAGGCCGGGTCCGAGGTCCGCGCGCGACTTCCGGTCACCGTCCGAGAAGATGGCGCCATGACCGATGTCCGGCCCGCCACCGAGGCACACCTCCCGGCGATCAAGGCGATCTACGACGTCGAGGTCCGCACGGGCATCTCCACGTTCGCCACGGAGCCGCCCTGCCTGGACTACTGGCGCGAGCGGCTCGAGAGCACGCACCCCGGAGACCACGTCCTGGTGGCGGTCGACGGCGACGACGTGGTCGGCTACGCCTACTCTGGCAGCTACCGCCCGCGCGAGGCGTACGCCCAGACCAGGGAGACCTCGGTCTACCTGTCCTCCGGCGCCCGTGGCGGCGGTGTCGGACGCAGGCTGTACGACGAGCTGCTGCGACGGCTGCGCGCCGACGGCGTACGTCTGGTGGTCGCCGTGATCGCGCTGCCCAACCCCGGCAGCCAGGGGCTGCACCGCGCGTGCGGCTTCGAGCGTGCGGGCGTGCTGCACGAGGTCGGACGGAAGTTCGACCGGTGGATCGACACCGAGCTGTGGGAGCTTCGGCTCACGTGAGCAGCAGCCTGTCGAGGCGGCGACGTACGACCATCAGGCCGACCATGCCCATCGCGACCAGATAGACGACCGAGACCGCCGACCCCCACGACAGGGCACCGGTGGTGAGCTCGCGGCACAGCACGACGCCGCGGTAGAGCGGGGTGAGCTCGACGACCCAGCGGACCACTGTCGGATAGGCCTCGACGGGGAAGAACGTCGCCGAGAACAGGAACATCGGCATCGTCGCCAGGGTCACGAACTCGAAGTCCTGCCACGAGCGCATGTAGGTCGTCAGCGCCATGCAGACACCGCCGAACGCCAGCCCGATCAGCAGCGCGGCGGGTACGACGAGCAGCGCCCACCACGACGAGACCAGGCCCATCGCCACCATCACCAGCAGGAAGCCGGCGGAGTAGGTGCCACCGCGCAGCAGCGACCAGCTGAGCTCGCCGCGGGCGATGTCCATCGTCGTCAGCGGCGTCGCCAGCATCTGGTCGAAGAGCTTGTTGTACTTCAGCTTGAAGAAGAAGTTGAAGGTGCTGTCGAGCAGCGAGCCGTTCATCGCCGACGCGGCGAGCATGCCGGGAGCGACGAACTCGGCGTACGGGATGGTCTGGCCGTTGAACTCGAAGCCGGTGACCAGCTGGCCGACCCCGACGCCGATCGAGAACAGGTAGAACACCGGCTCGAGGAAGCCGCTGGCGAAGATGTACCAGGCCCGGCGGTAGGCCAGGTAGTTGCGGTAGACGAGCAGGCCGGTGGCCTCACCGGCCGACAGCGGACGGGCGGCCGAGCGGGCGACGGCGTGTGCGGTGACGGACATCAGCCGACCATCCGCTTCGACAGCCGGCGGACCGCCCAGAACCAGCCGAGGACCGCGAGCACGACGAGGTAGGCCACGTGCACGAGCGCCGTGCTGCCGTCGACGGTGTCGAGCGTCAGCATCCGGGTGAGGTCGACGCCGTGCCACAGCGGCGTCACCTTCGCGAACGCCGCCAGCCACGGGTCGAGGTTGTCGATCGGGAAGAACGCGCCCGAGAAGAGGAAGAGCGGGATCATGCCGAGCCGGAACACCAGCGCGAACGGGCTCTCGTCCTTCAACCCCGCCGACAGGCCATAGATCGGGGTCGCGAAGGCCAGCCCGACCAGGAACTGGACCAGGAACGCGAGCACCGCGCCCCAGACGGTCGCGAACACGCCGAACGGCGCCATCACCAGCACGAACACCCCGCAGGTGAGGCCGACGCGGAACATCACGAAGCCGAGGTGCCCGAGGATCACCTCGCGCACGCTCAGCGGCGACGCGGTCATCCCGAAGTAGGTCTTGTGCCACTTGACCATGCCCATCACCGGATAGGTCACCTCGCCGAACACCGTCTGCATCGACTGCGCCGCGAGCAGGCCGGGCGCGATGAACATCAGGTACGACGTCGCGCCCTCGAGCTTGCCCGGGTCACCCTCGACGTAGTCGCCGAGCAGGACGCCCATGGCGAGGACGTAGAAGAGCGGGTTGACGAACGACGAGATCGCCGAGCCCTTCCAGGTCCGGCGGTAGACGATCGCCCAGTAGTCGAGGAGCCGGGCGGCGCCGGCGACGACGTTGGTGGGAGCACTCGACGACATCAGTCGACCAGCGTCCGGCCGGTGAGCCGGAGGAACACGTCCTCCAGCGTGGAGCGGCGGATCAGCGACGCGACCGGTTCGAGCCCGCGCTCGTGCACCTTGGCGAGCGTCTCCTCGCCGTCCGACGTGTAGAGCAGCAACCGGTCCGGCAGCACCTCTATCCGATCGGCGAGATCCTCGACCTTGGCCGCGATCGCCTCATGGCTCTGTCCTTCAGGTGCCACCCCGAAGCGGAGCTCGGCGACCTCGCGGGTGGAGTGCTCGGCGATCAGCGTCAGCGGCGAGCCCTCCGCCACGATCCGGCCGTTGTCCATCACGACCAGCCGGTCGCAGAGTTGCTCCGCCTCGTCCATGTAGTGGGTCGTGAGCACCAGCGTCACGCCCTGCTGCTTGAGCCGGAAGAGCCGGTCCCAGACGACGTGACGTGCCTGCGGGTCGAGGCCGGTGGTCGGCTCGTCGAGCAGCAGCACCTCGGGCCGGTTGATCAAACTGCGCGCGATCGTCAGCCGCCGCTTCATGCCGCCGGACAGGTCCTCGACCATCGAGCCGGCCTTCTCGGTCAGCTGGACGAACTCCAGCAACTCGTCGACGCGCTCACGAACCTCCTTGCGGGGCAGCCCGAAGTAACGGCCGTAGACGAACAGATTGTCGCGCACGGTCAGCTCGAGGTCGAGGGTGTCCTCCTGCGGGCAGACCCCGATCCGGGCTCGGATCTGCGGCCCGTCGGTCGCCGGGTCCATCCCCAGGATCCGCAGCGTGCCGCCGCTGACGGGCGACACCGCCGCCACCATCCGCATCGTGCTCGACTTGCCCGCCCCGTTGGGTCCGAGGAAGCCGAAAGCCTCCCCCCGTCGTACGTCGACGTCGATGCCCTTCACGGCCTCGAACTCACCGAACGACTTGCGCAGGCCCTGGGCCAGGATCATCGAGTCGGTCTCAGCCACGGTCCGACCCTAGACGTGTCCGCCGACAACGTTCATCCGGTTATCGGTCGTCACTCGTGTCACTGTGGTTGCGCCGGGCGCTTCGGTTGGTGACCAATCGGCGTGTCCTACGCTGCCGGACGTGACCCGACAGCACGCCAGATCAGGATCCCCGTTCGAGTCCTCGATCGGCTTCAGCCGAGCCGTCCGGGTGGGCAGCACCATCGCCGTCAGCGGTACGGCGCCGGTGTGGCCGGACGGCTCGGTCGACCCCGATCCCGCCGTCCAGGCCCGGCGCTGCTGGGAGATCATGCTGGCCGCGCTCGAGGAGCTGGGCGGCAGCGTCGACGACGTCGTCCGCACCCGGCAGTACGTCGTGGACCCGGCCGACGGCGACGCGGTCGGCGCCGTGCACGGCGAGATCTTCGGAGAGGTCCGGCCGGCCAGCACGATGGTCGTCGTCGCCGCTCTCCTCGACCCGCGATGGAAGGTCGAGATGGAGCTGGACGCGGTCCTGGACGACTGAGCGAGCCTCACGCACGAAGAGCCCCGACCGCAGACGCGGTCGGGGCTCTTCGGGTGAGATCAGGAGACGCGGACGTTCTCAGCCTGGGGACCCTTGGGGCCCTGGGCGAGGTCGAACTCGACCTTCTGGTTCTCTTCGAGCGACTTGTAGCCGCCGGACTGGATCGCGGAGAAGTGCACGAACACGTCCTCGCCGCCGCCGTCCTGGGCGATGAAGCCGAAGCCCTTCTCGGCGTTGAACCACTTGACAGTTCCCTGAGCCATGATCTTGTCCCTTGTTTGCGCGCCGGGGGCAATGTGCCCCCGAGCAGCTGAAGACATCCGTGTACTGATGTCCAGCGAACCGAAACCAGGAGTACGAGATACAAGCCGCGACATCGTGTGCGGCGAGGACGGCCCAGAGGACCATCCCTTCAACACGACCCAGGATAGGCCATCGGTCGCGTGTTCAAGGCTTCGGCGAGGGGACGACCGCGATCAGGCGAGCGAATCACGTCGTCGCGATGACGCCCGCGACCACGCGCCCCAGCTCCTCGCCGGCGTCCTCCTGCAGGAAATGACCGGCACCCCCCATCGTCACATGCTGCCGCCCCCGCGCCCCCGGCACCCGCTCCTGGAAGACCCGGTCCCAGCCACGCGTGGCCGGGTCGCCGTCGGAGTAGGCCGTCACGAACGGGCGGTCGAACTGCTCCAGCGCACGCATGGTCCGGCGGCCGATCCGCGCGCCGACGTCGTTGCGGGTCAGCGGCAGCAGCGCGATCATCTGTCGCAGCCCGGCCGTGTACTCGACCGAGGGGTACGGCGCGTCGTACGCCGCCAGCACCTCCGCGTCCGGCGGCGTCACAGTCGCGGCACCCACGAAGTCGCTCGGCCGCAGCACCGGTGCGCGCTGCGTGTAGAGCAGGTAGTCGACGAGGCCCTCCTCGAGCACGACCCGCGAGTCACCGACGCCATGCACCGCCCAGGTCAGACGGTCCGCGAGCGCCGGGTCCGCGGTGTGCAGGATCGTGTTGGCGGCGACGACCCGGGCAAACCGTTCCGGCTCGGCCGCCAGCACGCTGAACCCGATCGGCCCGCCCCAGTCCTGGGCGACCAGCGTGACGTCACGCAGCGCGAGCCCGGTCACCAGGCTCCGGATCCACTCGATGTGGCGGGCGAACGTGTAGTCGGTGGCGACCGCTGGCTTGTCGGAGCGGCCGTAGCCGATGTTGTCCGGCGCGATCACCCGGATCCCGGCGGCCACCAGCACCGGCACGACCTTCCGGTAGAGGTAGGACCACGTGGGCTGGCCGTGCAGCAGCAGCGCGACCGGGCCGTCCGCGGGACCTTCGTCGAGGTAGTGCATCCTCAGCGGCTCCAGCCCGTCGGCCCGTACGCCGGCGTACTGCGGCTCGAACGGATAGTCCGGAAGGCCGACGAAGCAGTCGTCCGGAGTCCGCAGCACGTCGTTCACGGGCGCCAGTGTGGCAGCGCCGAGCAGCTCAGCGGATCAGCTGAACGCCTGGCGGGTCGCGACGTCAGCAGGCAGGAAGGTCTCGAGGTGGAGTCCCTCCAGGGTGGCGTCGGTCGCCGTGGAGAGCTGCGCCGAGGTGCTGAAGAACCGGAGCAGCCCGGCCCCGGTCTCGAGCTCGAGGGTGAGCACCGGCCCAGCGTTCACCGGCGGACCCGGCCGTCCTCCCAGGTGGGACTCGATCTCCACGACGAGCTCGAGATGGTGCCGGTCGTGGGTCTGCTCCGCTCGGTGGGTCACCTGGTGGTGGAGGTGTGCCGCCCACTGGTCGAGGTTGCGGATCCGGGGCGCCAGGCCGCGCGGATGGAGACAGAGCCGTACGACGTTGAGGGGCGGCTCGAGCAGTGCGGGATCGCAGCCGGCAAGGATCTGATCGACCGCGGCGTTCGCGTCGACGACGTCCCAGAACGGGTCCAGCAGCAGCGCCGGGTAGGGCAGGTGCGCGTCCAGCAGGTGCCGCAGACCCTCCATCACCACCGCGATCGAGCCGTCGTCGAGCGGGTTGTCCTGGAAGTGCGGCGCGTACCCAGCGGCGAGCAGCAGACGGTTGCGCTCACGCAGCGGCACGTCGAGGTGGTCGGCCAGGTGCAGGACCATCTCCGAGGTTGGCTGCGCCTTCCCGGTCTCGACCCGGCTCAGATGGCGAGTGCTCACCCGCGACCGGTTCGACAGCTCCTGCTGGCTGAACCTGCGCCGCTCGCGCCAGGTCCGCAGCAGAGCACCCACGCCCACGGCGTCCACGACCACGGTCATGTCGTGCAGCCTAGGGACCGTCCGACCGGCTTCCCATGACCTCGGAGGTCATGGACCGTGGTCGCCCGACAGATCGATGCTCGACGACGACAACACCGTCGTACGAGAGGAACCATCATGAGCGACATCGTGGAGCAGTACCTGGCGACCTGGAACGCCGAGGGTGCCCAGCGCGAGGCCCTCCTGGCCGAGCACTGGTCACCTCAGGTCACGTACGTCGACCCGCTGGCCGACGTCACCGGCGCGGCTGCCGTCGGCGCGATGATCGACGCCGTCCAGGCCCAGTTCCCGGACTACGTCTTCAGCCAGGCCTCGGAGGCCGACGCGCACCACCGCCAGCTCCGGTTCACCTGGGGCCTCGGCCCTCAGGGTGAGGAACCGGTCGTGGTCGGGTTCGACGTCGTGGTCCTCGACGAGGACGGCCGGATCCAGGACGTCCGGGGCTTCCTGGACGTAGTGCCGGGTTGAGCGTCGGTCAACCCGCGATCAGCCGCTCGGCGACGAGCTCAGGGTTGGCGAGCGCGACCAGGTGGCCGCCAGGGATGACGTCCAGCTCGATGCCGAGGCGCTCCCGGGCGACCCGCTGCTGGAACTCCGCGGGGAACAGCCGGTCGTCGCCGCCCGCGAACCCGCTCGTCGGTACGTCGGGCCACGAGTCGAGCGGCCACGGCTCCCCGAGCGGGCGTTCGGCCTGGTCGGGTTCGCCGCGCGAGAGGAGGTCCTGCGTGATCTCCTCGGGTACGTCGTGGAAGAAGTCGCCCACCTCGTCGAAGCCCGGCGGGCGGTTGTCCCGGATCGCCGCATCGCGGGCCGCCTCGCCCTGGCCGACGGCGCCCCACCACTCCCCGAAGGTCTCACCGGGGAGCGGGACCATCGCGTTGAGCAGCACGATCCGCTCGACGTCGAGCCGGTCGACGGCCAGTGGCGCGCTGAATCCACCCATCGACTGGGCCACGAGCACGACCGGGCCGGCTGGCGCGCCGGCCTCGACGATGGCGTCGGCGTACGCCGCGAGCCCGGCCGACTCGTCCTCCGCCGGCAGCCTGACCGCGATGCCGCGGTGGCCGCGCTCCTCGAGCGCGGCCACCAGCCGGTGGAAGAAGTAGTCGTCGCCACCCGCGCCGGGCACCAGGAGAAAGGTCGTCATGTCGTCCCGACCGCAACCGGCCCCGGAAATCATCGGCGAGGGCTGTCGGTGGCGTGCGCAAGGATGGTCGGGTGACAGACCCGCTCGCCCGGTTCAGCGCGCCGACCCGCACCTGGTTCGGTGCGGCGTTCGCCGAGCCGACGCCTGCGCAGGTGGGCGCATGGGACGCGATCGGGGCCGGGCGGCACGCGCTGGTCGTCGCCCCGACCGGATCGGGCAAGACGCTGAGCGCGTTCCTCTGGTCCCTCGACCGGCTGCTCAGCACCGACCCGCCGGAGGACAAGCGGCACCGCTGCCGGGTCCTCTACATCTCCCCGCTCAAGGCCCTCGGTGTCGATGTCGAGCGCAACCTGCGGGCGCCGCTGACCGGCATCCGGCACACCGCCGACCGGCTCGGCGCCCCGGTGCCCGACGTGAGCGTCGGGGTCCGCTCCGGCGACACCCCCGCCGCCGACCGCCGCAAGCTGACGACGAGCCCGCCCGACATCCTCATCACCACGCCCGAGTCGCTCTTCCTGATGCTCACCAGCCAGGCCCGCGAGTCACTGCGGGGTGTCGAGACCGTGATCGTCGACGAGGTGCACGCCGTTGCCGGCACCAAGCGCGGCGCCCACCTCGCGGTCAGCCTCGAGCGCCTCGACGCGCTGCTGGCGAAGCCCGCCCAGCGGATCGGTCTCTCCGCGACGGTCCGCCCGCTCGACGAGGTCGCCCGGTTCCTCGGCGGCACCGCACCCGTCGAGATCGTCGCTCCCCCGTCGGCGAAGGAGTGGGACCTCAAGGTCGTCGTACCCGTCGAGGACATGACCTCCCCGGGCGGCGACTATGACGAGGACAGCGACGACCCGCAGCGCACCCAGAGCATCTGGCCGCACGTCGAGGAGCGCGTCGTCGACCTGATCGAGCAGCACCGCTCGACGATCGTCTTCGCCAACTCCCGACGGCTGGCCGAGCGCCTCACCGCTCGGCTCAACGAGATCGCCGCCGACCGGGCCGGCGTGGTGCTCGAGACGGGCGGCGAGGCGCCTGCGCAGGTGATGGCGCAGTCCGGACAGTCGTACGGCGCAGACTCCGTCGTCGCCAAGGCCCACCACGGCTCGGTCTCCAAGGAGCAACGGGCGCTGATCGAGGACGACCTCAAGCGCGGCCGGCTCCCCTGCGTGGTCGCGACCAGCAGCCTCGAGCTCGGCATCGACATGGGCGCCGTCGACCTGGTGATCCAGATCGAGTCGCCGCCGTCGGTGGCCAGCGCCCTCCAGCGCGTCGGTCGCGCGGGTCACCAGGTCGGCGAGGTGTCTCGCGGCGTCCTCTTCCCCAAGCACCGCGGCGACCTCGCCCAGACTGCCGTCGCCGTCGAGCGCATGCGCACCGGCGCCATCGAGTCGCTCCGGGTGCCGACCAACCCCCTCGACGTCCTCGCCCAGCAGGTCGTCGCGACCACGGCCCTCGAGGCCTGGCAGGTCGACGACCTCTTCGAGCTGGTCAAGCGCAGCGCGCCGTTCGCGCAACTGCCCCGCAGCGCGTACGACGCCACGCTCGACCTGCTCAGTGGCCGCTACCCGTCCGACGAGTTCGCCGAGCTGCGCCCCCGCGTGGTCTGGGACCGGGTCACCGGCACGATCACCGGGCGACCCGGTTCGCAGCGCCTGGCCGTGACCAGCGGTGGCACCATCCCCGACCGCGGGCTCTTCGGCGTCTTCCTGGTGGGAGGAGAGGGGCCGGGAAGGCGGGTCGGCGAGCTCGACGAGGAGATGGTCTACGAGTCCCGCGTCGGCGACATCTTCGCCCTCGGCGCGACCAGCTGGCGGATCGAGGACATCACCCACGACCGCGTGCTCGTCACGCCTGCGCCCGGCATCCCCGGGCGTCTGCCGTTCTGGAAGGGCGACACCCTCGGCCGACCTGCCGAGCTCGGCGCCGCCATCGGCGCGTTCACCCGTGAGCTCGGCGCCCTCCCCCGCGAGCGCGCCGAGGAGCGCGCGCGAGCCGACGGACTGGACGAGTTCGCCGCCGCCAACCTGGTCGGCTACCTGCACGAGCAGCTCGAGGCCACCAACCTGCTGCCCAGCGACCAGACGCTCGTCGTCGAACGCTTCCGCGACGAGCTCGGCGACTGGCGGCTCGTCGTCCACTCGCCGTACGGCGTCCCGGTGCACGCACCCTGGGCGCTCGCGATCAACGCCCGGCTCCGCGAAAGGTACGGCGTGGACGGCCAGGCCGTCGCCTCCGACGACGGGATCGTGATCCGGATCCCCGACACCGATGCCGAGCCGCCGGCGGGCGACATCATCGTCTTCGAGCCCGACGAGATCGACGCGCTGGTGACCCAGGAGGTCGGCGGCTCGGCGCTCTTCGCCTCCCGCTTCCGCGAGTGCGCCGCCCGCGCCCTGCTGCTCCCCCGTCGCGACCCCGGCCGCCGCTCCCCGCTGTGGCAGCAGCGGCAGCGTTCGGCCGCCCTGCTCGAGGTGGCCGTCCAGTACCCGTCGTTCCCGATCGTCCTCGAAGCGGTGCGCGAGTGCCTCCAGGACGTCTACGACCTGCCGTCGCTCACCGCGCTGATGCGCGGCATCGACCGGCGTGAGGTCCAGGTCGTCGACGTCGTGACCCACACGCCGTCGCCGTTCGCGGGCACGCTGCTCTTCGGGTACGTCGCGCAGTTCATGTACGAGGGCGACTCCCCCATCGCCGAGCGCCGGGCCGCCGCGCTCGCCCTCGACCAGGGCCTGCTCGCCGAGCTCCTGGGCCGCGCCGAGCTCCGCGAGCTGCTCGACCCCGAGGTGCTCGCCGAGGTGGAGGCCGAGCTCCAGCGGCTCGCGCCCGACCGGCGCGCCCGCGACGCCGAGGGCGTGGCCGACCTGTTGCGCCTGCTCGGGCCGCAGTCCACCGCCGAGATCGCCGCACGCTCGGTCGACGGAGCCGACACCGACGGCTGGCTGACCGCCCTGTCCCAGAGCGGCCGGCGCGTCGTCGAGGTCCGGATGGCCGGCGAGGCCCGATGGACCGCGATCGAGGACGTCGGCCGGCTCCGCGACGGCCTCGGCGTGCCCGTGCCGCCCGGCACCCCCGACGTCTTCGCCGAGCCGGTCGAGGACCCGCTGGCCGACCTGGTCGCCAGGTACGCCCGCACCCACGGCCCGTTCACCGTCGACGACGTCGCCACCCGGCTCGGGCTCGGTGCCGCCGTCGTACGCCACACCCTGCAGCGGCTGGCGACCCAGGGCAGGGTGCTGGACGGCGAGTTCCGGCCTGCCGGGTCGGGCACGGAGTGGTGCGACGCCGAGGTGCTGCGCAAGCTGCGCCGCCGCTCGCTGGCCCGGCTCCGCCAGGAGATCGAGCCGGTCGAGCCGGAGTCGCTCGGGCGCTTCCTGGCCGCGTGGCAGCACGTCACCACCACCCGCGGTGGGCTGCGCGGTGTCGACGGCGTGCTGAGCGTCATCGACCAGCTCGCCGGCTGCGCCGTGCCCGCCTCGGCGCTCGAGCCGCTCGTGCTCGGCGCCCGGGTGCGTGACTACGAGCCGTCGTACCTCGACGAGCTGACGGCCTCCGGCGAGGTGATCTGGGCCGGGCACGCGGCGCTCCCCGGCGCCGACGGCTGGGTCTCGCTGCACCTCGCCGACCAGGCACCGCTCACGCTGCCGGACCACCAGCCCTTCGAACACAGTGAGCTCCACCAGTCGGTGCTCGACGCGCTCGCGCCCGGCGGGGCGTGGTTCTTCCGCCAGCTCGCGCAGGCCGTCGGGTCGACAGACGACGCGGCGCTCTCCGCCGCGCTGTGGGAGCTGGTGTGGGCCGGGCGGATCAGCAACGACACCCTGACCCCGCTGCGTGCGCTGACCCGTGGCGGCACCCCCACGCATCGCAGCAAGCGACCACCGCCCCGGGTGCGGATGTCGAGCACCACGGGCGGTCGCGCCCGGATGCCTGCCCGCACCGGCCCGCCGGAGACTGCTGGTCGCTGGGCCCTGCTCCCCGACCTCGACACCGACCCGACCCGACGGGCGCACGCGACCGCCGAGCGGCTGCTCGAGCGCCACGGCGTCGTGACCCGGGGCGCGGTCGTCAGCGAGCGGGTCGCGGGTGGGTTCGCCGCGGTCTACAAGGTGCTGTCGGCGTTCGAGGACTCCGGGCGCTGCCGGCGCGGCTACTTCGTCGCAGGTCTCGGCGCCGCCCAGTTCGGCACCGCAGGCTCGGTCGACCGGTTGCGCACCTTCAGCGAGGTCCCGCCCGAAGCGAAGCCGTCCGCCGTGGCGCTGGCCGCCACCGATCCCGCCAACCCGTACGGCGCAGCGCTCCCCTGGCCGCAGAACGCCGAGGGTGGCCACCGCCCCGGCCGCAAGGCCGGCGCGATCGTCGTGCTCGTCGACGGCGTGCTCACGCTGTACGTCGAGCGGGGTGGCCGGACCCTGCTCACCTGGACCGACGACGTCGACCTGCTGACTCCCGCCGCGGCCTCGCTGGCCGACGCCGTACGCCGCGGCTCGCTCGGCAAGCTCACCGTCGAGAAGGCGGACGGCGAGCAGCTGCTCGGCTCAGGTTCGACTCCGCTGCGCGACGCGCTCCAGGCCGCGGGCTTCGTGGCCACTCCGAAGGGGCTTCGGTTGAGGTCGACCGGTGCCTGAGGGCGATGCCGTCTGGCGTACGGCGCAGCGTCTCCAGCGTGCGATCTCGGGCCGGCAGCTGACCCGCACGGACTTCCGGATGCCCGCCATCGCGACGGTCGACCTCGTCGGCGGCACGGTCGTCGAGACGGTCTCGCGAGGCAAGCACCTGCTCACCCGCATCGACGCAGCCGACGGCGCCGGATCCTGGACGCTGCACACCCACCTCAAGATGGAGGGGTCCTGGCGCGTCTTCCGGCCGGACGAGCGCTGGGGCAAGCCCGACCACCTGGTCCGCGTGGTGCTCGGCACAGCGGAGCGCACCGCGGTCGGATTCCAGCTCGGAGTGGTCGAGCTGGTCACGCGCGACCACGAGCACGAGGTGGTGGGCCACCTGGGGCCGGACCTGCTCGGACCGGACTGGGACGAGGCCGAGGCCGTACGCCGCTTGGTGGCCGACCCGACCAGGCCGCTCGGTGAGGCCCTGCTGGACCAGCGCAACCTCGCGGGGATCGGCACGATCTACCGCACCGAGCTGTGCTTCCTCACCGGCTACGACCCACGTACGCCGGTCGGCAACGTCACCGACCCGATCCGCATGGTCCGGCTGGCGCGTTCGATGCTCGACCAGAACCGCAACCAGCCGCAGATCTGCACCACGGGCGACAAACGCCGCGGCCGCAGCCTGTGGATCTACGGACGGCTGCACGAACGCTGCCTGCGATGCGGCACCCGGATCGAGCACGCTCAGCTCGGCGAGCCCGGCCGCGAGCGCGCGGCGTACTGGTGCCCGAGCTGTCAGCCGCCTCGCTGACCTCACAGAGGTTCGGCCAGGCAGCGGCTCAGGCGGCGGAGTTGACGACCTGCCGACCGGCGGGAGTGGCCACGGGGATCCGGGTGAGCTCCGCGGCGGCCTCCTCGATGGCGACGAGATCGGAGACCTCACGCAGCACGTCGGAGAGCGGCATGTCGAGAGCGGCGCACAGCGAGGCGAGCAGCTCGGAAGACGCTTCCTTCTGCCCGCGCTCGATCTCGGAGATGTAGCCGAGGCTGACTCGGGCGTCGGCGGACACCTCGCGCAGAGTCATACCGCGCTGCATCCGGGCGTCGCGGAGGACGTCGCCGAGCAGCCGACGAAACAGCACCATGCGCGCCTCCTCCTGTTACCACCGACAATCGGCAGAGATCAAGCCGACCTGTGGGGCCCAACGCTACCGGAGGAGTGTTTCTTCCCGCCGGAGGACCTGCTCAAAAGCCGTCAACGCTTCCTGGCAGGTCCGGTCCTGGATCTGCGCACGCTTCCCGCGGAGCTCCAGCGCGACCGCCGCGGCCATGCCCGGACCTGCGATCCCGACGAAGACCGTGCCGGGCGGCTTGTCCTCCTGGGAGGAGGGCCCGGCGACCCCGGTCGTCGCCACGCCGTACGTCGCCCCGGTCAGCGCCCGCACGCCCGCAGCCATCGCCTGCGCGCACTCGGCCGAGACGACGCCGTGCTCGGCGATGATCCGCTCGGACACCCCGAGCAGCGCGGCCTTGAGCTCGGTCGCGTAGGTGACCACGCCCCCGATGTAGACGTCCGAGGCGCCGGCGATTCCGGTCAGCTCCGCGGCGAGCCGGCCGCCGGTGAGCGACTCCGCCGTCGCGACGGTGTGCCCGGCGGCCCGGAGCAGTTGGTGCACGCTCGCGACCGGGGCCTTCATGCACCCAACGTTAGTGTCCCTTCATGGCGCAACCGATCGAGGACTACGCACTGGTCGGCGACCGCCGCAGCGGCGCGCTCATCGGACGCAACGGCTCGGTCGACTGGCTCTGCCTCCCGCGCTTCGACTCGGCGGCCTGCTTCGCCGGACTCCTCGGGACCGACGAGCACGGCCACTGGCAGCTCTGCCCGGTGGACGACTACCACGTGAGCCGCCGCTACGTGGAGGCCTCCGCGGTCCTGGAGACGACGTTCACGACCGCGACCGGAGAGGTGACGCTCACCGACGCGATGCCGCACGCCGACGGGCGCGCAGACCTGGTCCGACGGGTCCACGGCGTCCGCGGCGTCGTGCGGATGCGGCACGAGTGGATGGTGCGGCTCGACTACGGGGCGATCCTGCCGTGGGTGCGCCGCCAGACCGTCCACGGCGAGGCCGTGATCACTGCGATCGGCGGTCCGGACCGGCTGGTGCTGCGCGGACCGCGACTCCCCCGGGCCAGCGACCACCGTCACGTCGACGAGTTCGACGTGACGGCCGGCGACGTGCTGACGTTCTCGACGACCTGGCTCCCGTCGTACGTGCCCCTCGACGGCATCGGGCCGCCCGACGACCAGATCGACGCCTCGATCCGGGAGAGCAACCGTTGGTCGGCGCACTGTCGCGACGACGTGCCACGCGTCGACGTCGTACGCCGCTCGCTGCTCACGCTGCGTCTGCTCACCGACGAGGAGTCCGGGGGCATCGTCGCCGCACCCACCACGTCGCTCCCTGAGGATCCGGGCGGCGAACGCAACTGGGACTACCGGTACTGCTGGCTGCGCGACGCCGCGCTGACCATCGGCGCGCTGATCCGGTCCGGGCACGTCGACGAAGCCCAGTTGTGGCGGGCCTGGCTGCTGCGCGCGATCGCCGGCGACCCCGACGACCTCCAGATCATGTACGCAGTCGACGGCAGCCGCAGGCTGACCGAGGAGGCCCTCCCTCACCTGCCGGGCTACGCCGACTCCACTCCGGTGCGGATCGGCAACGGCGCGGCGCTGCAGCGCCAGCTCGACGTCGTCGGCGAGGTCATGGTCGCGCTGGAGCAGACCCGGCAGGTCACCGGTCACGCGGACAGCGATGCCTGGGCCGTGCAGCGCGCGCTGGTCGAGCACCTCGCCGACAACTGGCGGAGCAAGGACCACGGGCTGTGGGAGATCCGCGGGCCACAGCAGCGGTTCACCCACTCGCAGGCGATGGTGTGGGCGGCGTTCGACCGCGCCGTGCGCGCCGTCGAGGAGTTCGACCTCGACGGGCCGGTCGAGCGGTGGCGGAGGCTGCGCGACAAGGTTCGGGCGGAGGTGCTCGACCGGGGCTTCGACGCGGAGCGCAACACCTTCGTGCAGTTCTACGGCAGCACCGAGGTCGACGCTGCCCTGCTCGTGCTCCCCCAGATCGGGATCGTGGCCGGCGACGACCCGCGGATGCTCGGCACCATCGAGGCCGTCGAGCGGGACCTGATGCGCGACGGGATGCTGCTGCGCTACCGCACCCAGACCGGCGTCGACGGGCTCTCCGGCGACGAGCACCCGTTCGTGGCGTGCTCCTTCTGGCTGGTGTCGGCGTACGCCGGCGCCGGTCGCCTCGACGACGCCACGGCCCTCTTCGACCGACTCTGCGACCTGACCAACGACGTCGGCCTGCTCTCGGAGGAGTACGACGTGGCGGGGCGCCGGATGGTGGGCAACTTCCCGCAGGCCTTCAGCCACCTCGCCCTGGTGCACGCCGCCTTCAACCTCACCGAGGCCAGGAACCGACGTTGACCCGCCCCTCGACGTCCGAGAGGGGCGGGCCAACGGGGGGTGTTGCTACTTCTTGACCACCTTGATCCTCACGGTGTCCGAGCTGGCCTTCAGGAGGTCGCTGCCGAGGTAGTCGACCACGACCTTCTTGGTGCCGGTGCTGGTGAACTTGCCCAGCTTCAGCGTCGCCTTCCCGGCCCGGAGGGTCACCGTCTCGGTGCCCTGTCCCGGGACCTTCACCCTGACCTTGCCGGTCGCCCCCACGCCGAACTGGCCGGAGACGGTGATCTTCAGCGTCACCCGGGTCTTCTTGACCTTGACCTTGCCCGGGCTGGCCTTGACCTTCGTGGTCGACGTGGCCCGGGTGACCTTGGCCGTGAAGGTGTCGGAGCCCGAGCTGAACCGGCTGTCACCGGAGTACGCCGCGGTCAGGGTGTTCGACCCCGGCTCGAGCGAGCGAGCCGGAAGGGTCACCTTCGCGACCCCGCCTGACACCGGGGCGCTGCCGATCACCTTCGTACCGTCGAGGACCTGGACGGTCCCCGTCGCTGTCGCGTTGACGTTGACCGTCACGACGGCGGACTTGCCGTAGGTGAGCGACACGTCGCTGGCCGCGACGGTCGGGGTGGTCGGAGTCGTCGGACCCGACCCGCTGACCGTCACCCTGACCGGGACCTCGGTCCCCGTCTGAGCACCCACCAGCGTCAGGTCGACCGCCCCGCCCGGGGTGCCGGCCGGCAGGACGATGTCGACCGCAGCCTTGCCGTACTCGTCGAAGACGTCGGTCCCGACCGCGTTGTCGAGCGTCGCCGTACCGAGGACCTGGCTGCCCAGCTTGACCTGGACCGCGGTGTCCTTGACGTCGGCAGCAGTTGACATGCTCCACGAGGAGATGTCGAAGGCGACGTGGTCGCCCGGCTGGTACGACGCTGGCGCACCGGTCGGGAACTTCACGCCGACCGACCGCTGGGTGTAGTCCACCGGCAACGGGTTCGCCGAGGCGAACTCGTCCATGTAGTCGACCATCGCCTGCAGGTCGATCTTGCCGGTGTCCCGCTTGCCGGTCCCGTTGTTGAACGCTCGGAAGTTGTCACCTCCGGAGGCCAGGAACGAGTTCACCGTGACGGAGTACGACGTCGCCGCGTCGATCGCGACCCCGTCGAGCCACATCCCGGTGACCCGGGAGCCCTCCGCCTTCGACGGGTCGTAGGTGTACGTGAACCCCTTCGAGATGCCGAGGCGAAGGAACGGGCGGGACGGGACGTTGTTGCTCGCGTCGCGCTGCCACTGCTGCTCGAGCGCGAGCTTGATGTTCGCCCCGGTGAGGTTCATGTTCACCAGGGTGTTGGCGAACGGCTGGACCACGGCGGCCTGCTTGTAGGTCAGGGTCCGCGGGAAGGCGCCCGTACCGGACCCGGCCATGTCCTCGCGGAGGCCGCCCGGGTTCATGAACGCGATCTGGGCGGCACCCGCCTCCGGCGTCTCTGTCGCCCAGCGCTGGACCTCGGCCACCAGGTTGCCCAGTGTGGACTCGCCGCCGCGGTTCTCCGTGGTGCCGTTGGCGAGCTTGGCCCGGTTGAAGGCCCCGCTGACCTGGCCCAGCGGCTCAGCGCCGAGGACGTCGGCCTGCTGCTTGGCGTCGGCCACGATCTCGGCAACGTCGGCGTTCGGCGCGTAGCCGGTGCCGACGAGACCGATCACGTCCTGGGACGTGGCGACCAGATCGCCCGACGTGTCGTCGAAGGTGAAGACCAGCTGGTTGAGGAACGTGCCGTACTGACCGGCGGAGACGACCGGTCGCTTGGTCACTGCACGGTCCGCCGCCTCCCATCCGGCGACCGGGAAGGAGCAGTTGTACGCGAGGTGCGTGTGGCCGGACACGATCGCGTCGACGTCGTCGTCGACACCGTTGACGATGTGTCCCCACGTCGTCGAGGGGTTGGCCATCGTGGCGCAGTCGGTGCTCGGTGCCCCCTCATGGACCAGCAGGATGACCAGGTCCGCCGGGTCGGGTCCGGACTTGAGAGCAGCCGCTTCTGCGTTGGTCGCGTCGACGATGTCGGTCACCGTGACGCCCTGGATGCCGGACGGCGCGACGAGCGACGGGAGGTCCTCGGTCACCGCTCCGACGTAGCCGACCTTGATCGGGCCGGCGTCGGTCGCGAACGTCTGGGTCCAGGACGGCGCGAGGTCGTCTCGACCTTCAGGCTCCACGACGTTGGCAGCGATGTACTCCCAGTCCGCCCGGTCCTGCACCCGACCGACCAGGTCCTCGTAGCCCTGGTCGAACTCGTGGTTGCCGGCCGCTGACACGTCGAGGCCGGCCTCGTTGAGCGCATCGATCGTCGGCTCGTCCTTCTGGATGAAGGACTCGAACGTCGAGGCTCCGATCAGGTCGCCGGCGGCGACGAACCCGGTGTCGGGGTTGTTCGCGCGGAGCTCGTCGACCGCACCGGCGAGGACCGCCGCACCGGCGGCGTTGGCACCATCGGCCAGGAGTCGGCCGTGGAAGTCATTGGTGCCGAGGATCTGGACCTCGGAGTGGTTGGTGCTGTAGTCGGGCAGGTCGATCCCGACGATCTCCGGGTTGTGGTCGGAGGCCGCGAACGGGGTCGAGGCATCGAACAGCTGCGTGACGTTGTAGTTGAAGCGGCTGTACTGGTACCCGACCGACTCGGCCGCATTGATGTCCCAGATGTCAGCGCCGGTCACCATCTCGTACGCCGCGGCGTTCCCGAGGACGTGGTCGAGCGAGCCGGAGAGGCCACCGAACGAGTAGCTCTCCTCGCCCTCGTCGTCGGACTCGATGGCGGTGAACCCGGCGGCGTGGAGGACCTGCATCGGGTCCTCCTTCGAGTACGAGTTGAAGTCACCCGTGAGGAAGACGGCGTCGATGCCGCGGGCCTCGGCGAATTCGTCCGCGAACTCGGCCAGCCTGGTCGCCTGCCGGGTGCGGTCGCCGTTGAAGGCTCCCGTGTCCGGGCTGTTCGCGTTGTCACCGGTGGCGGGCGTCGCGCTGTCGCCCTTCGACTTGAAGTGGTTGACGATGACGCCGAACGCGTCGGAGTCCAGCGCCCCGACCGGCTTGAAGGCCTGGGCCAGCGGCTCGCGTGCGTTCGCGAACTCCGTGGTGCCGAAGAGGATGTCGGAGACCCCGACCGGCCGGACCGTCGCCGGCTTGTAGATGAATGCCGGGCGGATGACGTCCTGCTCGCCGACTGCTGCCGCCGTCAGCGCCTCCGCCGGCGAGTGCACGAACTTCCAGGTGCCGGCGCCGGCGTCGGCGTTCAATGCGTCGACCAGGTAGGCGAGCGCGTCGTCGCGGTTGGTCTCGCCGACGAGCTTCATCGAGTTCTCGATCTCCTCGAGGCTGATGATGTCGGCGCCCAGCGTGTTGATCGCCTCGACGATCTTGGCGCGCTGGCGGTTCAGGCTGGCCTGGGTCGCCGCTCCACGCGGACCGTTGCCCGCGTTGGTCGGCGGCGTGCCGCTCACGACGCCACAGGTGTTGTTGCCGATCCTGTTGTTGTCGCGGTCCGTGTAGTACGAGCACGCCGTGTTGACCGCGGGGTTCTGCAACGGGCCGTTGAGCACGTACTGCTCGCCGGTGGTGTTGAAGAAGTTCAGGACGTTGAAGGTCGCCAGCTTGAGGTCGCCGCCGACCGGCTGCGGAGCGAGGTTGTCGGCGCGCGTGTCCTCGAAGGTCACGACGTCGTCGCCGAGGTCCTTGACCGGCAGGGAGGGAAGGAACTTCCAGACGTTGTTGCGGAAGTCCAGGATGACCGGCTCGTGGAACGTGGCCTCCGCGCCGACCCGGACGGCGTGGTCCTGGTCGAGCCAGGGCAGCGGCAGGTCCTGCTGGGGCGAGTCGTTGGTCAGGTAGTTGATGCTGGTGCCGTCGTCGAGCACCACCCCCCGCCTGGCGTTGTCCGTCTTGACCGCGTCCAGACCGATGGAGTCGTTGTCGGCGGCGACCTCGGTCGGCTGCACGAGCGGGTGGTCGCCCGTCGCCAGCCCGATCTCGCCGTACTGGTTGGTGCTGTAGCTGTTGGTGACCGTGAAGGTGTCGGTCGGTGCGAGCAGCTCACCCTCACGCGCCTCGCGGGTGGTCTCGGTCTTCGGGTAGGCGATGGCGCGGGGTACGACAGCGCCGAGCGGGTCGTCGAGCTCGGCGACGCCGTTGGCGACCGCGGTGATCTCGGTGAGGCCCGCGAACTCGCTGACCGCGCCGAGGACCTCGACCGAGTCGCCGATCTCGACACCGGCCGGCATCGAGTTGCTCCCGTAGACGAAGACGGCGTCGGACGAACCGCCCGTGTCCGCGCCCGGGGTCTCGATGTACATGCCGTCGAACCCGCCGTTCGCACCCAGCTGCGCCGGGTACGGGTCGGCGTACATCCCGGTGACGACGCCCTGCACCCGGACGGTCTCGCCCGGGTCCGTGCCCGTGGCCGGGGCGAACGGCGACCGGGCGCCGGAGCCCTGGACCTCGGCGATCTTGCGGAGGTCGGGCACGTCGGCGACCGTGATCGTGAAGGTGACCGTGTCGGTCGCGGGCGTCGGAGCGGCGTTGTCGGTCACGGTGGCAGTGACCTCGTAGGTGCCTTCGGCGCTCGGTGTGCCCGACACCGCCCCTGAGCTGCTGACCGTCACGCCGTCGGGGAGCCCGGTGGCGTCCCACGTGTACGGCGAGGTGCCGCCCGTCGCGGCCAGGTCGAAGCCGGCGATGGCGACCCCGACGTATGCGGTCTTGGCGGTCACAGCGGCGGCGCCCAAGGGGCCGGCCGGTGCGGGCAGCGGAGTCGGGTCCGTCTGCGTGAAGTCGTTGGCATTGTTGTCGCTGTCGACTCCACCCGCGGCGCGGCTGACCGACTTCGTGGTCGTCCCGACCACCGTGCCGACGGCCCCCTCGAAGGTGTTGGCGCCGGTGACGCCGAGCATGTCGATGATGCCCGTCGCGCCGGCGACGTTCCCCGAGACCGCCAGGTTGGTCGCTGACGTACTCAGGATCGTCTGCCCGCCGGCCGCGGCCAGGTTGAGCGCGGGGCTGGCCGTGTAGTCGGGCGTCGGCAGAGCCGAACCGCTGGCGCCCGCCGCACTCGCCTGCACCAGATAGGTCGAACCGGCCGGGACGGACGCGGCTGACGGGAGGGGCGCGATCGCGCCGTACGAGCCTGATGCCGACCGGTAGTGCAGGTAGAGCCCGTCGAGGCTGATGGGCGCCGCAGTCGGGTTGTAGAGCTCGATGAAGTCAGCGTTGAGCAAAGCCCCGGAGTTGCCACCGGCGCCGTACACCTCGTTGATCACGAGACCGGTGCCGACTGGGTTTGCCTGAGCCGGAGCGAGCGGGAGGAGCGAGAGACCACTGGCGACGACGGCGAGCGCGACGGCCCCCGCGAAACGCTTCCGAGAAGCAAGCATGAAGACGCACTCCGAGAGTTAGACAGGATGGGACAGGCATCGCCATCGAACCGCAGTCGTCGGGAAGCATCGTCACCAGATCGGAGTACAGCAGTAGAAATCTCCGAGAACTGAAGACGGCGGGGGAAGCCCTTCGGCCGGGCCGAGATGGATCGAACCATCTCCCGAAACGCCTGTCTCTCGCAAGGGGTTGCGGTGAACTATCTGTTACAGATTGGCATCGGCCGCGTGACCGCGACCGAAGGGCTCACGAACGGAGCGACGCGCGCTGCTTCCAGACATCGCGGTAGAACTCCCAGCCCGACCAGAGCGTGAGGCCGACCGCGATCGCCAGGCAGGCCTGGGCCAGGTAGAAGACGACGTCGCCGGGCACCTCGAGCCAGCCCGGGAGGTCGGGGTCGCGCAGCGGCAGGCACAGGGTGCCGAGCGCGATCGCCTGGAAGGTGGTCTTGATCTTGCCGAGGTCCGCGGCCGCGATGACGACCTTCTGGAGCACCGACAGGCGCAGCAGGGTGACGCTCCACTCGCGGATGAGCACGATGATCGTGACCCACCACCAGACGTCGCCGACGATGGAGAGCCCGATGAAGGCCATCCCGGTCACGGCCTTGTCGGCGATCGGGTCGGCGATCTTGCCGAAGTTGGTGATCAGGTTGTGCTTGCGGGCGAGGTCGCCGTCGATCTTGTCGGTGATCATCGCCAGCGCGAAGATCGCGAACGCCACGCAGCGCCAGGTGATGGACTCGCCGCCGTCGACGAGCAGCGCCCACGCGAAGAACGGCACCGCCACGATCCGTGCGGTGGTCAGCACGTTGGGGACGTTCCAGTTGCTGGGCTGGGTCTCGGTCGCCTCGGCCATCACAGCACCCGAGCGTAGAGGTCGGCGCCCTCCGACTCGACGACCACCGCGCGGACCAGGTCGCCGACCTGCGCGTCGGAGTCGAGCAGGAACGTCGATCCGTCGACCTCGGGACCCTGGTGGGCGGCCCGTCCCTCGACGTCGCCGGGGGCAGCGCGCTCGACCAGGACCTCGACGGTCTCGTCGATCCGGTCGGCCGCGCGCTGGGACGTGAGCTCCTCGACCAGCGCGCCCACGTGCTCGACACGGGCCCGGACCTCGTCCTCGTCCAGTTTGCCGTCGTACGTCGCCGCCTCGGTGCCGTCCTCGTCGGAGTAGCCGAACACCCCGGTCACGTCGAGCCGCGCGTCGACCAGGAAGTCGCACAGCGTCTGCAGGTCCTCGTCGCTCTCCCCGGGGAAGCCGACGATCACGTTGCTGCGCACCCCGGCGTACGGCGAGATCGCCCGGATCTGCTCGAGCAGGCCCAGGAAGCTCTCGGGGTCGCCGAAGCGCCGCATCCGGCGCAGCACCCCGGCGCTCGCGTGCTGGAAGGAGAGGTCGAAGTACGGCGTGACGCCGGGCGTGCCCGCGATCGCCTCGACCAGCCCGGGCCGGGTCTCGGCGGGCTGGAGGTAGGAGACCCGCACCCGCTCGACCCCGTCGACAGCGGCCAGCTCGGGCAGCAGCGTCTCGAGGAGCCGCAGGTCGCCGAGGTCCTTGCCGTACGACGTGGAGTTCTCGCTGACCAGGAAGAGCTCGCGTACGCCCTGCTCCCCCAGCCAGCGCGCCTCCTGCAGCACGTCGGAGGGGCGGCGGCTGACGAAGGAGCCGCGGAAGGACGGGATCGCGCAGAAGGAGCAGCGCCGGTCGCAGCCGCTGGCGAGCTTCAGAGACGCCGTCGGACCGGACTCGAGGCGCCGCCGCAGCGACGCGGGGCCGGACGCGTGGCCGGGGACGGGTGCGGTCGACAGGGCCCGCTCGACCGGGGTGATCGGGAGCAGCTTCCTGCGGTCCTGCGGGGTGTGCGCCTCGTGGGCCTCCCCCGCCACGATCGAGCGCAGCCGCTCGGCGATGTCGGGGTAGTCGTCGAAACCGAGGACGGCATCGGCCTCGGGGAGCGACTCGGCCAGCTCCTTGCCGTAGCGCTCGGCCATGCAGCCGACGGCCACGACGGCCTGGGTGCTGCCGGTGGTCTTGAGATCGGCGGCGGCCAGCAGGGTGTCGACTGAGTCCTTCTTGGCCGACTCGACGAAACCGCAGGTGTTGACCACGACCGTGTCGGCGTCGGCCGGGTCCTCGACCAACCGGAAGCCGCCGGCCTCCAGCCGTCCGGCGAGCTCCTCGGAGTCCACCTCGTTGCGGGCACATCCCAGGGTCACCATGGCGACCGAGAGGAGATCGGCGGGTGCGGGGCTCGTCAGTGCTGAATCGGTTTGGGTCGTCATGTCCGTCCGAGTATGGCAACCAGGAGGTGCCCGAGACGAACTCGCGCCCGGTCAGGCCGGCTTGACCCGCCAGCACCGGGTGTCGCGCACCGAGCAGGATCCGCTGCGCGACGCTGCCCATGATCAGCTTGCCGACGGGCGTACGACGACCGACTGTCGTACGGCGGCACCGGCCGCCCGGAGCGGCGCTACCGGCTCCGGGCCTGGAACGCCGAGTCGGCGCAAAGTGACCCCAGTGAGGGTCACTTTCCGCCGACTCGAGGGTCAATCTGCGCCGACTCGCGCGTTCGGGGGCTACTTCTCGGCGGCGTACGTGTTCTGGGCCGGCTGGCCCTCGGCCCCCAGCGGACCGCGCTTCTTGTTGTCGATGGTCACCTCGAGGGCACCGTCGGACGACTGCACCTGCACGGGCGGGGCGGCCTTCACGGACCGCTTCTCGCCGTACGCCAGGTCGCCGTTGAAGACGACCTCGCCGGCGCCGTCCTTGACGACGACGTGCGTGCCGCCGGCAGCGGCGTCGAGCAGCACCGGGACCGCCGGACCGAGCTTGGTCTGCGACGACGGGGAGCCGTTGAGGACCGGCTTGCTGGTGAGCTCGACCGGGTTGTCCATGATCAGCCGGGCGATCGACCAGGCCAGCACGAGCGCCATCACGGCGGCGATCAGCACCGACCAGTTCGGGCCGCCCCGCATGCTGCGGATCGGGCCTTCGGCACCGGTCGCGAGCTCGGCCTCGAACACCCGGCGGGCGTCGATCGGTGCGTCGGCGTAGCGGTCGTCGTACGACGCGAGCAGCGGGGCCGCGTCGACGCCGAGCACCCGGGCGAGGGTGCGCAGGTGGCCGCGGGCGTAGAAGTCGCCGCCGCACGGCACGAAGTCGTCGACCTCGACCGACTCGATCACGTGCGGGCGGATCCGGGTGCGCTCGGCGAGCTGGTCGACCGTGAGCCCGAGTCGGGTACGGGCGGCCGCGAGCTCGGGCCCGATGACCGGGTCCTCGGCCGGCTCGGCCGGGAGGTCCTCGATGACCAGCGGTTCGACCGGGTCGCCCGCACGAGAGATCGGGTGGACCCCCGGGGCCCAGACGACGGTCTCCTCGAACTCGTGGCCGCGGCGCAGCTCACCGAGCTCGGGCAATCCAGTGGTCGAGGTGTCGTCGACGTCTGCGGTGTCGAGCTTGAGCGCCGCAGCGCCCTCGAAGCGCGCCTCCACACGCGAGCCACCCACGGGGTCGCGCAGCGGTAGCGGGGTGGCGCTCGCGACCATCGGCAGGGCCACCGTCGGCTCGGGCGCGTGCTCGGGCCGTTCGTCCTGGAGGACGTCGTCCTCCGACGGGCGCCCCAACCGCAGTTTGTCGGCCAGGAAGTCCAAACCGCGCGCCAGCGTGGGCCGCGGGTCGGGCAGCGCCGGGTGGGGCTCGTCGTCGTCCCACTCGTCCGTGACGTCGGCGGGCTCGTCCTCGGCCCACTCCTCGGCCGCTTCGTCCTCGGCCTCGTAGTCCCCCAGCTCGACGATGAGCCCCGGGTCTCCGGAGAGCTCCTCGAGTGCGAGCGTGAGGTCGTCGGCGCCGGAGACCCAGGTCGACAGGGACAGCGGGACCGACATCTCGGAGTCGGCGTCGCGGACGAGCAGCGTCAGGCGGCCGTCGCGCAGGAGCCCGTGCCGCGGCAGGTGCGCGACCTCCTCGACCGCCTCCCACCGGAAGCCGAGCCACCGCCGACCCTTGCGGATCCGGATGCCCTGGTCGTCCGCCACCAGCAGCGGCGTACGCGCGTCGGCGAACGCCTGCAGGTAGGCGCCGGCGACCGCACCCATCACGAGTGCGAGCACCCAGTCGAGGAGAGAACCGCCGCCGACGGCGCGGGTCAGGTAGGCGAGGGCGACGACGGCCGCGACCGCGCCGATGCCGCCCGAGAGCGCGCCGTTGCGGCGGATCTCGATCGGCTCGGTCCCCGGCGTCTGGGGGTCGTTGCGCTCGTCGTCGGTGTCGTGGAGCTCGGTCTGGCTGAGGTTGCTCACATCTCCCCCTGAAGGGTCGCGATCACACCATCGATCTCATCGGGCTTGACCAGGACGTCGCGGGCCTTCGAGCCTTCGCTCGGCCCGACGACTCCGCGGCTCTCCATGATGTCCATGAGCCGGCCCGCCTTCGCGAATCCGACCCGGAGCTTGCGCTGCAGCATCGACGTGGAGCCGAACTGGGTCGACACGACGAGCTCGATGGCCTGGATCACCAGGTCCATGTCGTCGCCGATGTCGTCGTCGATCTCCCGCTTGCTCGCAGCAGGGGCCGTGACGTCGTCGCGGTACGTCGGCTCGAGCTGGCTCTTGCAGTGCTTGACCACCTGGGCGATCTCGGCCTCGGTGACCCAGGAGCCCTGCACACGCACGGCCTTGGACGAGCCCATCGGCAGGAAGAGACCGTCACCCTGGCCGACCAGCTTCTCCGCGCCCGGCTGGTCGAGGATCACCCGGCTGTCGGTGACCGACGAGGTCGCGAACGCCAGGCGGGACGGCACGTTGGCCTTGATCAGGCCGGTGACGACGTCGACGCTCGGACGCTGGGTGGCCAGCACCAGGTGGATGCCGGCGGCCCGCGCCAGCTGCGTGATCCGGACGATCGCGTCCTCGACGTCGCGCGGGGCGACCATCATCAGGTCGGCGAGCTCGTCGACGATCACCAGCAGGTAGGGGTACGGCGAGAGCACCCGCTCGCTGCCGGGCGGCACCTGCACCTTGCCGGCACGGACGGCCTTGTTGAAGTCGTCGATGTGGCGGAAGCCGAAGTTGGCCAGGTCGTCGTAGCGCATGTCCATCTCGCGCACGACCCAGGCCAGTGCCTCGGCGGCCTTCTTGGGGTTGGTGATGATCGGGGTGATCAGGTGCGGGACGCCCTCGTAGGCGTTCAGCTCGACCCGCTTGGGGTCGACCATGATCATCCGGATCTCGTCCGGCGTGGCTCGCATCAGGATCGAGGTGATCATCGAGTTGATGAAGCTCGACTTGCCGGAGCCGGTGGCGCCGGCGACCAGCAGGTGCGGCATCTTCGCGAGGTTGGCGACCACGAAGCCGCCCTCCACGTCCTTGCCGAGCCCGACCACCATCGGGTGGTGGTCGGTGCGCGCGGTGTTGGACCGGAGTACGTCGCCGAGGGAGACGACCTCCTTGTCCGTGTTCGGGATCTCGATGCCGATCGCAGACTTGCCGGGGATCGGGCTGAGGATCCGCACATCGGCCGAGGCGACGGCGTACGCGATGTTCTTGGACAGCGCGGTGACCTTCTCGACCTTGACCGCCGGTCCGACCTCGACCTCGTAGCGGGTGACGGTCGGGCCACGGGTGTAGCCCGTGACCTGGGCGTCGATGTTGAACTCGTCCATCACCTGGGTGAGTCGTTCGACGACGGCGTCGCTCGCCTGGGAACGGGCCTTGTGCACCGAGCCGGGCTTGAGGACCTCGTTGGCCGGCAGCGAGTACACGATGTCGCCGGACAGCGCCAGCTGCTCCACACGGGGCGGCAGCGGCGTGTGCGGCGGCGGCTCGAGATCGACCTTCTCGTCGACGACCGGCTCCATCACGACGGGCGCGACCGGCGGGGTGTCGGGGGCGAAGATGTCGAGACCGTCGTCGGTCGTCTCCAGCCGCTTCTTGCGCTTGCGCAGCTCGCGGTCGCTGAGCACCGGGCTGTCGTACGCCGGGTCGCCCATGTCGGGGTCGAGCTCGTCGTCGACCGGCTTCTTGCGGCGGCTGCGGGCGGCCGGGATCGCCTGGGTCTCGTCCGGGTCGCTCTGCCCATCCTCTGCGAAGCCGTGCGGGTCGTGGCCCAGCAGCCGGTCGCGCATCTCCGCGAGGCGGACCGGGACCTGGTAGAGCGGCGTCGAGGTGACGATCAGGACACCGAAGAACGCGAGCAGCGCGAGCAGCGGCACGACGACGTACTGCGAGCGCAGCAGGTCGAGCAGCAGGCTGGCCACGACGTACCCGATGGCGCCGCCGGCGCGCTGGAGGTCGCTGGTGTCGCCGAGGTCGGGCTGCGGGTTGCCCTCGGCGATCTGGACGATCCCGAGGACGCCGAAGGCGAGAGCGGTCCAGCCGACGACCTGGCGTCCGGCCGGCCCGGCGTGCTCCGGGTCGCGCATCGTGCGCCAGCCCACGAAGAGCAGCGCGAGCGGGACCAGGAAGCCGACCTTGCCCACCGAGCCCTGGACGACCGTGCGGGCCAGGTCCATCACCGAGCCGGGCAGTTGCCACCACACGGCGGCGGCCACGATCACGGCGGAGCCGAAGAGGAAGAGGCCGAACCCGTCGCGACGGTGCTCCGGCTCGAGGTCGCGGGCGGTGTGCCCGATGCCGCGGGCGACGGCTCCAAGCCCGTGCGCGACCGCCAGCCACACCGCGGCGATGCCGCGGAAGATCATCGTGAAGAGGCGGGCGACCGGCCCCGGCCCGCTGCGGACGGCGCGCGGCGCCGGACGTCGGGGGGCGGGCTTGCGCTTGCTCGCCGGCTTCTTGGGGGCAGGCTTGCGCCTCGGGCTGGTACTCCGGGTGGCGGTGCTGGTGCCCGTCTTCTTCGCCGGACCGCGCGATGTGCTCGTGGTCCGACTTGAGGACGTGCTCTTGCTCCGCGACCCCGGCGGGGAAGACGTACGGGTCGCCATAGTCCCCACCCTACGCAGGAGTCACTCCAGTCACACGGACCACAGGAGTGCGTGTCTTGACCGGGTCGTCCGCCTCTCGGCTAGCTATGGGTGCCTCTGAGGCGGACGACTCACGCTTCGAGGACCACCGGGATGATCATCGGGCGACGCCGGTGGGTGTTGCTCACCCAGCGACCGACGACCCGGCGCACCGTCTGCTGCAGCTGATGCGCGTCGGTGTTGCCCTCCGCGATCGCCCGGTCGAGGGCGTCGATGATCGGCTGCTTGATGTCGTCGAACGTCGCGTCGTCCTCCGCGAAGCCGCGGGCGTGGATCTCCGGGCCGGCTGCGACCTTGCCGCTGACCGAGTCGACCACGACGATCACCGAGATGAAGCCCTCCTCGCCGAGGATCCGGCGGTCCTTGAGGTCGGACTCGGTGATGTCGCCGACCGACGATCCGTCGACGAAGACGTAGCCGCAGTCGACCTTGCCGGCGACCTTCGCGACGCCGTCGACCAGGTCGACGACGACCCCGTCCTCGGCGATCACGACGTTCTCGACGCCGGTGGCGCGGGCCAGCTCGGCATTGGCCAACAGGTGGCGGATCTCGCCGTGCACCGGCATCACGTTGCGCGGCTTCACGATGTTGTAGCAGTACAGGAGCTCGCCGGCGCTCGCGTGGCCGGAGACGTGCACCATCGCGTTGCCCTTGTGGACGACGCGGGCACCCCAGCGGGCCAGGCCATTGATGACCCGGTAGACGGCGTTCTCGTTGCCCGGGATCAGGCTCGAGGCGAGCAGGACGGTGTCGCCCTCCTCGATGTGCACGAAGTGGTGGTTGCGCTGGGCGATCCGCGACAACGCGCTCATCGGCTCACCCTGCGAGCCGGTGGAGATCAGCACCTGGCGCTCGGGCGGCAGGTCGGCGAGGTCCTTGGTGTCGACCAGGACACCCGGCGGCACCTTGAGGTAGCCGAGGTCGCGCGCGATCGCCATGTTGCGGACCATAGAGCGGCCGACGTACGCGACCTGGCGCTCATGGGCGTACGCCGCGTCGAGCACCTGCTGCACCCGGTGCACGTGCGAGGCGAAGCAGGCCACGATGATGCGCTGGTTGGACTCGCGGAACACCTGGTTGATGACCGGCGTGATCTTCTTCTCCGACGGCGTGAAGCCCGGAGTCTCGGCGTTGGTCGAGTCGGTGAGGAAGAGGTCGACCCCCTCCTCCCCCAGCCGCGCGAAGGCCCGCAGGTCGGTGATCCGGCCGTCGAGCGGCAGCTGGTCCATCTTGAAGTCGCCGGTGTGCAGGACCATCCCGGCGCCGGTGCGGATCGCGACGGCCAGGGCGTCGGGGATCGAGTGGTTGACCGCGACGAACTCGAGCTCGAACGGCCCGAGGGTCAGCCGGTCGCCCTCCTTGACGACGTGGTGCACGGTCTCGCGCAGCCGGTGCTCGCGCAGCTTGCTGTCGAGCAGCGCCAGGGTGAGCTTGGAGCCGACGAGCGGGATGTCCTTGCGCTCGCGCAGGAGGTACGGCGTCGCGCCGATGTGGTCCTCGTGACCGTGGGTGAGCACCAGGGCCTCGACGTCGTCGAGGCGATCCCGGATCGAGGACCAGTCCGGGAGGATCAGGTCGATGCCGGGCTGATGGTCCTCGGGGAAGAGCACGCCGCAGTCGACGATCAGCAGGCGACCGTCGTACTCGAACAGCGTCATGTTGCGGCCGACCTCGCCGAGACCGCCGAAGGCGGTGACCCGGAGGCCGCCCTTCCGCAGCTTGGCGGGCGTGGACAGCTCGGGGTGGGGATGGCTCAAGTTGGATCCGTTCTAGAGGAGACCGGATGCGGCGAGGCCGACGCGGAGCGCAGCCACCTCGTCGTCGGTGAGCGGCACCAGGGGTGCGCGCACGTTCCGGTTGTCGAGGACGCCGAGCAGCTGAAGTGCTGCCTTGGCGGTGGTGGCTCCGTAGTTGGCGACGCCCATGACGGCGTCGATCGCGGGGAGCAGCCGCGTGAAGATGGTGAGGGCCTCGGCGGAGTCGCCGGCCCAGAAGGCGTCGGCCATCGCCTTGGTCTGCACGCCGGCGGCGTGGCCGACGACGGAGACGAACCCGACGGCGCCGTGCGCCAGCCAGCCGAGGTTGCTGATGTCGTCGCCGGAGTAGACGGCGTAGCCCAGCTCGGTGAGCTTCACCCCGCGGGCGAAGTCGCCGACCGCGTCCTTGACCGCGACCACGGTGTCGAGCTGCTTGGCCGCCTCGAACGTCTCGAGGGAGATCTGGGTGCCGGTGCGCCCGGGGACGTCGTAGAGCATCACCGGGACGTCAGACGCCCGGCACACCTCGGTGAAGTGGTGCAGGACGCCGGCCTGGCCGGGCTTGTTGTAGTACGGCGTGACCAGCAGCAGCCCGTCGGCGCCGACCTTGGCCGCCTGCTCGGCGAGCTCGATCGAGTGCGCCGTGGAGTTGGTGCCGACGCCGGCGACCACCGTCGCGCGGTCGCCCACGGCGTCCTTGACGGCGGCGAGGATCGCGCCGTCCTCCTCGGTCGTCGTGGTCGGCGACTCGCCCGTCGTACCGGAGACCACGACGCCGTCGTGGCCGTTGTCGACCAGGTGGGTCGCGATCCGGGCGGTGCCGTCGAGGTCGACCGACCCGTCGGCGTGGAACGCCGTGGCCATGGCAGTGAGGACGTGGCCGAACGGAGCGGCGGGCACGGACGTCATAGGTGACAGGTTATCGCTCCGCGCACTCGTCACACCTTCGGCATCACGTCGCGGGCAACCAGGCGCAGGTGGTCGAGGTCGGACAGATCCAGCACCTGGAGGTATAGCCGCTCGGCGCCGAGCTCGGCGTACCGCCCGATCTTGTCGACGACCTCCTGCGGAGTGCCGGCCAGGCCGTTCTCGCGCAGCTCGTCCTTGTCGCGCCCGATCGCGGCCGCGCGACGCTCCAGCTCGGCCTCGTCGGAGCCGGCGCAGAGCACCAGGGCGTTGGACCAGCGCATCGTGGCGGGGTCCCGGTCCTGGGCCTCGCAGGCCTCACGAACCCGCTGGAACTGGGTCCTGGTGGTCGCCTCGTCGACGAACGGCAGGTTGAACTCGTCGGCGTAGCGGGCCGCCAGCTCCGGCGTCCGCTTCTTGCCGACGCCTCCGATGAGGATGGGCGGCTTGGCCTGGGTGGGCTTGGGCAGTCCGGGCGAGTCGACGACCTGGTAATGCTCGCCCTCGTGCGTGAACCCGCTGTCGGTCGCCCACAGGCCGGTGATGATCGCGAGCTGCTCCTCGAACCGGTCGAACCGCTCCCCCGTGTTCGGGAACGGGATGCCGTACTTGGTGTGCTCCTCCTGGAACCACCCCGCGCCGATGCCGAGCTCGACCCGGCCGCCGCTCATCTGGTCGACGTTCGCGACGCTGATGGCGAGCGGACCGGGGAGCCGGAAGGTCGCGCTGGTCATCATCGTGCCGAGCCGGATCGTGCTGGTCTCGCGGGCGATGCCGGCCAGCGTGATCCACGCGTCGCTCGGCCCCGGCAGCCCGTCCGTGCCCATCCCGAGATAGTGGTCGGACCGGAAGAACGCCCCGAACCCGAGCCGCTCGGCCTCCTGGGCGACCGCGATCAGGTCGTCGTACGTCGCGCCCTGCTGGGGTTCGGTGAAGATACGCAGCTCCATGCGACCCAGCCTGTCAGGCGAGCCCAACACCGGTGACGCGGGGTCTCATGCGCCCCACGGGTACGGGCGGCCGTCGTTGAGCACCACCTGCCGCTCGACGAGCCGGGGCCACCGGCGCCGGCGGAACCGCGGCGGGCGACGCAGCTCGACGAGCGCCCCCACGACGGCAACCGCGAGCACCGCCATGAGGACGAACTCGAACCCGCCGGTCGCGATGTCGCTGGAGACCACGACCACCACGGCGACGGGCGCCAGGAACGCCAGGTGCTGCTCGACGAGCATCGCGCGGATGGCGTCGACCAGGTAGGCCTGGTTGTCGTCGCGGGGCTCGAACCGGAGCCGCAGCATCCGGCGTTGCTGCCACCAGGCGTAGCCGGCCAGGCCCAGGGTGCCGGTGCCCACCGCGCACCCCATTCCCACCTCGCCCGCATTGATCGAGGGGTACGCCGCTACGGGTGCCGCCAGCCAGAGCACGGCCCGTTGGGCCGGCCCGAGGAAGTCGGCAACGGGCTCCGGCTCGCCGACACCGACGAAGCAGCGCCAGCTCCGGAACGCGGCCACCTGGCGCTCGACCAGGACCTGGAGACTCAGAGCCAACAGTCCCACCAAGGCGAGGAAGGTCCACCCGGGCTCGGGCTCGGGCACCGGCCACGCCACGACGAACCCGACCCCCACCAGCCCGATGACGACACCGCGGGCGCGCACATCTGCCGTCAGGACCGCGTCGACCTCCGCCACGTCCTGGGGTGACACCCAAGCCCGGGACCGCTTCGCGAACCGAGCGCCGAGGTTCGCGGCCAACCCCTCCTGAGGACGAACGAGCACCCAGGTCACGATGCCGAGGATCACCAGGCCGGCGAGGAGGCGCACACCGACGTCGAAGGTCACGGCCGCAGGCTAGTGGCCAGAGTGATCCCGCGTCCGCGTTACAAGCGATCGGCGGCCCGCACCAACCGCACCCGCTCGTACCCGTCGAACACCTCGCGGGAGGCCTCGAGCCAGGCGTCGGGGTCGTACGCCGGGTAGTGGACGTCGCCCTCGGGAGAGAGCGGGACCTCGCTGATGACCTGCTCGGTCGCGACCGGGAGCGCGGCGGCGTACACCTGCGCCCCGCCGACGACCATGACGTCGCCAGGCAGGGTTGCCGCGAGCGCGAGGGCGTCGTCGATACCGTGCGCGACGAGCACGCCCTCGGCGGCCCATGCCGGGTCGCGAGTGAGGACGATCGTGGTGCGGCCCGGGAGTGGCCGGCCGATCGAGTCGTACGTCGTGCGGCCCATCAGCAGGACATGGCCCATGGTGAGCTTCTTGAACTCGGCCTGCTCGCCCGGGATCCGCCACGGGATGTCCGGCCCGTTGCCGATCACGCCGTTGCGAGCGACGGCAGCCACCATCACGATCCTCATACCGCGATCGGCGCCTTGATGCCCGGGTACGGGTCGTAGCCCTCGAGGCTGATGTGCTCGAGCTCGAACGCGTCCAGCTCGGTCACCGACGGATCCAGGACCAGTCGCGGCAGCGGCCGGGGCGAGCGGGTCAGCTGCAGCCGCGCCTGGTCGAGATGGTTGCGGTAGAGGTGCGCGTCGCCGAGCGTGTGCACGAAGTCGCCGACTTCGAGGCCAGTGACCTGCGCGACCATGTGGGTGAGCAGTGCGTACGACGCGATGTTGAACGGTACGCCGAGGAAGACGTCGGCCGAGCGTTGGTAGAGCTGGCAGCTCAACCTGCCCGGGCCGGATTCCTGGGGAGCCACGTAGAACTGGAACATGGTGTGGCACGGCGCCAGCGCCATGTCCGGGATGTCGGCGACGTTCCAGGCGGAGACGATGTGCCGCCGCGAGTCAGGGTCGGACCGGATCTGGTCGACCACCCGGGCGATCTGGTCGATGTGCCGGCCGTCGGGAGTCGGCCAGGACCGCCACTGGTAGCCGTAGATCGGCCCGAGGTCGCCGTCGTCGTCGGCCCACTCGTCCCAGATCGAGATGCCACGGTCCTGCAGCCACTTGACGTTGGTGTCGCCGCGCAGGAACCACAGCAGCTCGCCGAAGACCGAGCGCGTGTGCACCTTCTTCGTCGTCACCAGCGGGAAGCCGGCGGTCAGATCGAAGCGCAACTGGTGCCCGAAGACCGAGCGGGTGCCGGTGCCGGTGCGGTCGCTCTTCTCCACGCCCTCGTCGAGGACCAGTCGCAGAAGGTCGAGGTAGCTCTGCACACGCCGAGCCTAGTCGTCAGAGATCGACGGACCCGGCAACCGTCGTGCGCGTCTCGCCGCCCACCCAGACCTCGTCGCCGACGAGCTCCACGTGCACCCGACCGGCCCGCTGCAGCGCGGTCCCCTGGCTCGCGACGTACGACGTCGGCAGCACGCCGCCCGCGAGCCATTGGCCGATCCCGGCGTTGAGCGAGCCGGTCACCGGGTCCTCGGGCATCCCGTAGCCCGGGCAGAACGCGCGCACCTCGACGGCCAGCGGCCCCTCGGTGTACCGCCCGACGACGCCGATCTTGAGGTCGCCGAAGGCCGCCCAGTCCGGCTCGAGCGCGAGCACCGCCGCCGCGTCGGACAGCAGCACGCCCACCCAGCCGGGCCCGTTGTCGATCCAGGTCGTCTCGACGATCGCCGACTCCGGGACCCGCAGCGCCTGACAGATGCCGGCGAGGTCGGACGCGTCGACCGGTCCCGACCGGATCAGCGGCGGCGCTGCGAAGGCCAGCCGGTCGCCGCGCCGGACCGTGACCAACCCGGCCCCGCACTCCTGGAGGATGTCTGCGCCCGCGGGCACTCCCCCGGCCTCGAGCCACGCGTGCGCGCTGCCGAGCGTCGGGTGCCCGGCGAACGGCAGCTCGCCGCCCGGCGTCCAGATCCGCAGCCGGTAGTCGGCGGCCGGGTCGGTCGGGGTGAGGAGGAAGGTCGTCTCCGACAGGTTCGTCCATCGGGCGAAGGCCGCCATCTGCTCGTCGGTGAGGCCGTCGGCGCCGTGCACGACCGCGACCGGGTTGCCGCGCAGCTGCTCGCTGGAGAAGACGTCGACCTGGCTGAAACGCATGCTCCGACGGTAGTCGTCAGTGAGCGAGGACGGGGCGGTCGGGCCCCGACTGCACCGGCGCGAGGTCCATGCAGCTGCCACTCTCGGTGGCGCAGGTGCGCAGGACCAGGAGCGGGACCAGGTTGCCGTCGAGGTCGGACCCGCCGACGAGGTCCGCGACCTGGGCGACGAAGTAGACGACCGTGTTGTTCCTCGAGAAGGCGGCGTCGACCGCCCGCTCGTCGACGCCCACACCGCTCGGCTTCCGCGATCCGGAGGTGGCGTCGTACAGGAGCGGCCGGAACGGTCTTCCCTCGGCGACCCCCGGCCCGGGGACCTTGCTCAGCACGAAGACTCCACCCGCGGAGATCAGCGCCCCGGTGCCCGGCCGGGCGAAGGACACGTTGAAGAACGACTGCACCATGTCGATGGAGCCATCGAGCTGGTAGACGCGGTTGGCGGACTCCACGTCCAGCAGCCCGGTCCGCTCGAGCTTCACGGCCCCCTTCGCCCCCGGCGTCCAGGCGAAGGCCCCGTCGGACCCCTCGTAGAACACCTGGTGCTGGTCGATCGCGACCGTGCGTGCGTCGGACGGGACGTCTCTCGTGGCCAGCAGCTCGCCCGCGCTGACGTCGTACACCTGGAGTGCCGGACCGGTGCCGCCGTCCTCTCCCGGATCGATCCAGGCAGCCCAGCTCTCCCCGTCCTCGGTCGACGAGACCAGCGGATTGCCCGGGTCCTTGTGCCCGATCCGACGCCGCTCGCCGTCCGCGGCGACGAAGGCGACGGTGCCTTCGTGGTCGCCGTACACCGCGCCGCCGTTGAGCTCGACGAGGTCGGTGACCGCCGGCACCGCCACGGCCACCTTCTCGAGGTGCAGCCGGCCGTTGGCGTACCACGCCACCTGCACCGGGTTCTCCACCCGAGTAACGTCCGCCGGCGGGAGCGGACCGTCCTGCTCCGACGGCTCGCGGTCGGTGAGCCACGTCAGGCCGCCCAGCACGACGGCGGCCGCCGCCACGCCGGTCACCACCCAGCGCACCTGTCGCCGCCGGTGGTCACGGGCCTCGGCGACCACCTCGTCGACCGGGGCGGCGGGCACCTCGATCGACTCGCTGCCCCGGCGGAACACGTCCTGCGAACCGCCGAGGTCCATCCGGCCGAGCCCGTGCGTGATCCGGGCCTGGGCCGACTCGAGAGGTACGTCGAGCACGTCGGCGACCTGGTCCTCGGAGAGCTCGGCGGCGAAGTGCAGCACCACCGCCTCCCGCTCGTCGACGTCAAGTCGGTCGAGCTGGACCTGGAGCGCGTGCAGCAGCAGCTCGTCCTCGGTCGCGTCCTCGCTCGCCGGCGCGGCCGGCGCCGGCGGGGCCGGGACGCGGCGGCGGTGCTTGTGCAGGCTGCCGAGGACCGCGGCATGGACGTAGGTGTCGACGTCGTCGGCGCGGCGTACCCGGTCCCAGGCGGTGTGGCACCGCGCGAGACCGGTCTGCGCGACCTGCGCGGCCTCGGGTCGCCCGCAGCCGAGCAGCACGAGCGTGCGCACCAGGGACGGCCACCGCGCAGCCAGGTAGGCCGCGAAGTCGGCGTCGTCCCTGGGCATGGGAGCATCCTGCTCCCCTGGCGTTACGCGTGCAGCGACATCGGCCCGTAGACCTGGCGGTCATGCTCGAAGAGCACCACCGCGTCGACGCCCTCGGCGGCGAGGTCGGACCAGATCTCGCCGACCCACGACTCGGCGTCGGCCTGGCTGGCGAAGCGCTGGTCCGCAAGCTCACCCGTGACAGTGACCTCGGCTCCGGCGCTGTTCTCCAGGCGCCACCACCAGGGGCGCTCGGCGGGGGTCGGGGGGCGGAACGTGGGCGGCTGGTCGGGCAGGTTCAATGGTCAGGCCTCTCGCACGGACGGGTCGACGAACGGTGGCTTCACGAGCTGGAAGACCTCGCGCCGGCCGCGGATGTCCACGCCGACCTCGGCGTCGGGAGCCACGGACGACGAGACGAGGGCGAGCCCGACGCCCTTGCGCAGCGTCGGTGAGAACGTGCCGGAGGTGACCTCGCCGACCGGCACGTCGGCGGTCAGGCTGACCGACATGTGCGGCCGCGGGATGCCGCGGCCCGTAGCGACGATGCCGCGCAGCACCCGCTTCGGACCGGTCTCGCGCTCAGCGGCGAGCACCTCACGACCCCAGAAGGCGTCCTTCTTCCAGCCGACCGCCCAGCCCAGCCGAGCCTCGTTGGGCGTGACGTCGAGGGAGATGTCCTGGCCGTGCAGCGGGTAGCCCATCTCGGTGCGGAGGGTGTCGCGGGCGCCGAGGCCGCAGGGCAGGACGCCGTACGGCGCACCCGCGGTCATGATCGCGTCCCACAGGGCGACGGCGACGGCGTTGGGGGCGATCAGCTCGTAGCCGCGCTCACCGGTGTAGCCGGTGCGGCAGACGACGACGTCCGCGCCCTCGAAGGCCGCCACCGCGAACGACATGTAGTCGTGGCCGACCGGGAACCCGATCGCGGCCAGCACCTCGTCGGACTTGGTGCCCTGGACGGCGAGTACGGCGTGGTCGCGGTGCTCGTCGGTGATGGTCAGCCCGGCCGGGGCGGCTGCCGCCAGCCGGCGTGCGACCTCCGCGGTGTTGGCCGCATTGGGGACGAGCAGCACCCGCTCCTCGCCGTACACGTAGGCGATCAGGTCGTCGACCACACCGCCGGTCGCGTCGTCGCAGCACAGCGTGTACTGCGCCTGGCCCGGGCCGATGCGGCGCAGGTCGTTGGTGAGGGTGCTGTTGACGAAGTCGACGGCGCCCGGGCCGGCGACGACCGCCTTGCCGAGGTGGCTGACGTCGAAGACGCCAACGGCTTCACGGACGGCCGTGTGCTCCTTGACCACCCCGGAGGCGTACTCGAGCGGCATCGACCAGCCGCCGAATGCGGAGAACTTCGCACCGAGCGCCTCGTGCCGGTCGTGAAGTGGAGAGCGCAGGAGGTCAGCCATGGCCGCGAACCTACCTCAGTCGGTAGTGGCGACGGCGCGGCTATCCTGCCCCGGTGACGACCTACACGCTTCGCAGCGCCAACCCCGCGAAGACCCGATGCGACGCGGTGGTCGTGGGGGTCGTGCAGACGCCGAAGGGCACCGAGCTGGCCGACGGCGCGGACGAGGTCGGCAAGGCCTACGGCCGCAAGCTGCGCCCGCTGCTCGCCACCCTCGGGGTGACCGGCAAGGCCGGAGAGAGCGTCAAGGTCCCGACCTCGGGCACCATCGCCTCGCCGCTCCTGGTGCTGGTCGGCCTGGGCAAGAAGGTCGACGCCGTCGCCGTACGCCGGGCCGCGGGTGTCGCCGCGCGATCGGTCGGCAACGCCGCTTCCGTGGCCATCGCCCTGCCCGCCGGCTCACCGGAGCTGGTCCGCGCCGCGACCGAGGGCCACCTGCTGGGCGGCTACACGTTCACGGCGTACAAGTCCGGCGGAGCCAAGACGGACGCCGAGAGCGGAGCGCCCGGCGAGGTCGTGATCCTCAGCGAGGGCGCGCGCCGCAAGGAGATGACGGCGGCCTTCGAGGAGGCCCAGCTCGTCGCCCGGGCCGTGGCCGTCACCCGCGACTGGGTGAACACACCTCCAGGCGACCTGACCCCGCCCGCCTTCGCCGACGCCGTCGCCGCGGCGACCAAGGAGCTCACGAAGGGCCGCGGAGCCCCCAAGGTCGCGATCACGGTCCTCGACGAGACCGCGTTGGCCGAGCTCGGCTGCGGCGGCATCCTCGGCGTCGGCGCCGGCTCGGCTGCCGCTCCGCGGCTCGTCGAGCTGAGCTACTCCCCCAAGGGCGCTAAGCACCACCTCGCGCTGGTCGGCAAGGGCATCACCTTCGACTCCGGCGGCCTGACCATCAAGCCGGCGCAGAGCATGGGTGAGATGAAGTCCGACATGGCCGGTGCCGCCGCCGTCGTCCAGGCGACGTACGTGATCGCCAGCCTCGGCCTCCCGATCAAGGTCAGCACCTTCGTGCCGATGGCCGAGAACATGGTCTCCGGGAGCGCCCTGCGCCCCGGCGACGTGCTCACCCAGTACGGCGGCACCACGGTCGAGATCCTCAACACCGATGCCGAGGGCCGGCTCGTGCTGGCAGACGCGCTGGTGCGCGCCACGGAGCAGAAGCCCGACATCATCCTCGACGTGGCGACCCTGACCGGTCACATGGTCGTCGCCCTAGGCGACCGGGTCGCGGGCGTCATGGGCTCCGAGGACATCGTCGCCGACGTGCTCGCCGCAGCCGCGACGGCAGGCGAGGAGATGTGGCCGATGCCGATCCCCGAGGCGATGACCGACCGGATCCACGGCAGCAAGATCGCCGACCTGGCCCAGCACGACTGGGTCCGCTGGGGCGGCGGCCTCTACGCCGCGGCCTTCCTGCGTGAGTTCACCGCCGGTATCCCCTGGGCCCACCTCGATATCGCCGGCCCGTCCTTCAACTCCGGTGGCCCGTGGGGTCACGTCACCGCCGGCGGCACCGGCGTCGCCGTCGGTACGCTCGTGGACTTCGCCCGGACGCTGGCTGCATCGGAGTAGGCGGCGCGCTTCTTACAGCTTCATCAAGTGACAGCTTCATCAAGGGATGAGGGTGAAGCCGCACATCCCGCGGTGAGTACGTCGAGGGGAGTGCAGGCTCGACCTCATCCCTTGATGAAACCGCCCCCCACCCTGGCCCGAGTCGACCGCCTAAGCCCCACCCTGCAGCTTCTTGCGACGGTTGTAGTCACGCATCCGCTGGGGGATGCCGACCACGGCGGCGTCGTACGACGGGATCTGCTGCTTGTTGCAGAACTCGTGCGCCCACTTCGCCGACGGCACCCGGCGACGGGTCCACTCGCCGTCGTGGGCCACGAGCAGCAGCGTCACGTCGCTGACTGCGGTGCGCGGCTCGACGAAGCCCTCGACGCCGCGACGCTCGGCCGCCCAGGTGAAGAGGTGGTCGAGGTCCATCGAGTCCGACGCGCGGACGCGCGTGGAGCCGGTGCGCGTCGCGTCGCGCGCGGGGCCGCTCATCTTGACCTTCGACCCGCGGCGGAAGCGGTCCATCCATGACATAGGGACCAGTGTGCCAAGTCCAGCAACGCGGTGTGGCGATAGTGACGGTCCAGTAGCAACGAGGGCGGTGTGGACTGGCGGGTCAGAAGTGCAAAGATGGTCCAGTGGCTGACACCGACTTCGACGTACTGATTCTCGGTGCGGGCTCGGGTGGCTATGCCTGTGCCCTCCGCGCCGCCCAACTCGGACTGAAGGTCGGGCTGGTCGAGAAGGGCAACCTCGGCGGCACCTGCCTGCACGTGGGCTGCATCCCGACCAAGGCGCTGCTGCACGCGGCCGAGATCGCCGACCAGACCCGCGAGTCGGAGACCTTCGGCATCCGCGCGACGCTCGAGGGCGTCGACATGGCCGGGGTCAACGCCTACAAGGACGGCGTCGTCTCCCGGCTCTTCAAGGGCCTCGCCGGCCTGATCAAGGGCCGCGGCATCACCGTCATCGAGGGCGCCGGCCGGCTGACCGGCCCCAAGCAGGTCACGGTCGACGGCACGACGTACGCCGGCAAGCACGTCGTGCTGGCCTCCGGCTCCTATGCCCGCAGCCTCCCCGGCCTCGAGGTCGACGGCGAGCGGGTGATCACGTCGGAGCACGCCCTGAAGCTCGACCGGGTGCCCGCGTCGGTGGTCGTGCTCGGCGGCGGGGTGATCGGCTGCGAGTTCGCGAGCGTGTGGCGCAGCTTCGGGGCCGAGGTCACCATCGTCGAGGCGCTCCCCCGGCTGCTCGCCGTCGAGGACGAAGCGTCCTCGAAGGCGCTCGAGCGCGCCTTCCGCAAGCGCAAGATCGACTTCCGCACCGGCACGCCGTTCCAGAGCGTGAAGACCACCGACACCGGCGTCGCCGTGACGGTCGAAGGCGGCGACGTGATCGAGGCCGAGCTGCTGCTCGTCGCCGTCGGCCGCGGCCCGGTCACCGACGGTCTCGGGTACGACGAGCAGGGTGTCGCCATGGACCGCGGGTTCGTGCTCGCCGATGAGCGGTGCCGCACCAGCCTCGAGGGTGTGTACGCCGTGGGCGACATCGTCCCGGGGCTCCAGCTGGCGCACCGCGGCTTCCAGCAGGGCATCTTCGTGGCCGAGGACGTCGCCGGGCTCGACCCGCAGCCGATCGACGAGGCCGGCATTCCGCGGGTCACCTACTCCCACCCCGAGGTCGCCTCGGTCGGGCTCGACGAGGCGACCGCGGCCTCGACGTACGGCGCCGACGGCATCGAGACGCTCACCTACGACCTCGGCGGCAACGGCAAGAGCCAGATCCTGAAGACGCAGGGCTTCGTGAAGCTCATCCGCCGCAAGGACGGGCCGATCATCGGCGTACACCTGGTGGGTGATCGTGTCGGCGAGCTGATCGGCGAAGCGCAGCTCATCTACAACTGGGAGGCGTACGCCGACGACGTCGCTCCCCTCGTGCACGCCCACCCGACCCAGAACGAGGCGCTCGGCGAAGCCCACCTCGCGCTCGCCGGCAAGCCGCTGCACGCCCATGCCTGACACAGCCTGATAAACCAGACCCACAAGATCTCGACGCAAAGGAACTCCATGGCCACCGAAGTCAACCTCCCGGCACTCGGCGAGTCCGTCACCGAAGGCACCGTCACCCGCTGGCTCAAGCAGGTCGGCGACTCGGTGGCGGTCGACGAGCCGTTGCTGGAGGTGTCCACCGACAAGGTCGACACCGAGATCCCCTCTCCGGTGGCCGGCACGCTCCTGGAGATCAAGGCCAACGAGGACGACACCGTCGAGGTCGGCGCTGTGCTGGCCGTGATCGGTGACGAGGGCGAGGGTGGCGGCGACTCCGCCCAGGCCGAGCCGGAGCCCGAGCCCGAGCCGGAGCCCGAGGAGGAGAAGGCCCAGGAGCCCGAGGCCGCCGCGGAGCCCGCTCCCGCCGCCGAAGAGGTCGAGAAGCCTGCGGCCGAGACCAAGCCCTCCGGTGGCGGCGGTACGTCCGTCACGCTGCCCGCACTCGGCGAGTCGGTGACCGAGGGCACCGTCACCCGCTGGCTGAAGTCGATCGGCGACGACGTCGCCGTCGACGAGCCGCTGCTCGAGGTCTCGACCGACAAGGTCGACACCGAGATCCCGTCCCCGGTCGCGGGCACCCTGCTCGAGATCAAGGTCCAGGAAGACGAGACGGTGGAGGTCGGCGCCGAGCTGGCAGTGGTCGGCGACGCCGGCTCCGCGCCCGCGCCCGCCGAGGAGAAGAAGCCCGAGCCGGAGCCCGAGCCAGAGCCGGGGCCCGAGCCCGAGCCCGCCCCCAAGGCCGAAGAGAAGAAGCCCGAGCCCGAGCCGGCCAAGGCCCCCGCAGCCCCCGCCCCGAGCGCCCAGTCGCCCGCGACGAAGGACCCCGAGCAGCCGGTCGGCGGTGGCGACGGCCCCGGCTACGTGACCCCCCTGGTCCGCAAGCTCGCGACCCAGCACGGTGTCGACCTGGCTTCGGTCAGCGGCACCGGTGTCGGCGGCCGGATCCGCAAGCAGGACGTGCTCGACGCGGCGGCCCGCGCCCAGCAGCCCGCCGCGGCAGCCCCGGCCGCGGCAGCGCCCGCCGCCGCCGCAGCCTCGCCGGTCCCGGTCAGCCCGTCGCCGCTTCGCGGCAAGACCGAGAAGATCTCGCGCCTGCGCAAGATCATCGCCAGCCGGATGGTCGAGTCGCTGCAGACCTCGGCCCAGCTGACCCAGGTGGTCGAGGTCGACGTCACCAACATCGCGCGTCTCCGGGAGTCCGTGAAGGCGGACTTCCTGGCCCGCGAGGGCGTGAAGCTGACCTACCTGCCGTTCTTCGCCAAGGCCGCGATCGACGCGCTGAAGCAGCACCCGGCGCTCAACGCCACGATCGACACCGAGGCCGGCGAGGTGACCTACTTCGACCGCGAGCACATCGCGTTCGCGGTCGACACCGAGAAGGGTCTGCTCACCCCGGTCGTCAAGGACGCGGGCGACCTGTCCGTGGCCGGTCTGGCGAAGAAGATCGCCGACGTCGCGCAGCGCACGCGCACCAACAAGATCGGGCCGGACGAGCTCTCGGGCGGCACCTTCACGATCACCAACCTGGGCAGCTTCGGGGCCCTGTGGGACACCCCGATCATCAACAAGCCCCAGGTGGCGATCCTCGGCCCCGGTGCCGTGGTCAAGCGCCCGGTCGTCATCGACGACCCGAACCTCGGCGAGACGATCGCCGTACGCCACATGGTCTACCTGGCCCTCACCTACGACCACCAGTTGGTCGACGGTGCCGACGCGGGTCGCTTCCTGCGCGAGGTCAAGCAGCGCCTCGAGGCCGGCCAGTTCGAAGTCTGACTGATCGCCGAGTCGGCGCAGATTGACCCACGAGTCGGCGCAAAGTAGCCCCTGCCGGGGTCACTTTGCGCCGACTCGGCGATTTCGGGCCATCCAGCGCGGTCACTGCAGCCAGGCGCTCGCTTCGACCAGCTCATCGATCGCGCCGATGACGGCGACCCGGAGCTCGTCGAGCTGACGCCCGGTGGGTACGGCGCCGTCGAGCGCCGCCAGCTCGACCTCCAGGCAGCGGGCGCCCAGGCTGCGCAGCCCGACGTTGTCGGCACTCCCCCGCAGCCGGTGTGCACAATCCGCGACAGCGGGGCCGTCGGCTGCCGCAGCGGCGGCTACCAGCTCGACCAGCGTCTGGTGCGCGCTCGATCCGAACCGGTCCACGATCCGCAGCACCAGGTCGGCGTCGAAGCCCTCGTCCATCAGCTCGCGCAGCCGGTCGTCGGCTGCCGAGACCTCTCCGACAAGCGCCGGAGCGGGTACGTCGCCGGAGTCACCCGGCAGCCATCGTGCGATGGTGGCGGCCAGCAGCTCGGCGTCGACCGGCTTGGACAGGAAGTCGTCCATCCCGGCTTGGCGGCAGCGCTCGCGCTCCTCCGCGGTGGCCGAGGCGGTCATGGCGATGATCGGCACCCGCTCCAGGGAGCCGCCCATCGCCCGGATCGTCTGGGTCGCGTCGAATCCGTCCATCACCGGCATCTGGCAGTCCATCAGGATCGCGTCGAACCCGTCCTGGTCGTCGGCGAGCGCCGCCACGGCCTCCGACCCGTCATGCGCGATGACCACGGCGCAGCCGAGGTGGTGCAGCATCCCGGTCGCGACGAGCTGGTTGACGGCGTTGTCCTCGACCACGAGCACCCGGCCGCGGGCGCCGCCGGTCGGCGGCGCCGGCAGCTGGGCCCGCTCGGGGCGGCCGGCGTCGAAGCGACCGCCCAGCACGGCGAGCTCGTCGAGCAGCCTCGACGCGAGGATCGGCTTGGAGACGAAGGTGTCGATCCCGGCGCTCTCCAGCCAGTCCGCCGACGGTTCGAGGGCCGAGGACAGCAGCGCGAGCCGCAGCCCCTGCAGCCGCTCGTCGGACCGGATCGCGCGGGCCAGCTGCTCCCCGTCGACGTCCGGCATCATGTAGTCGAGCAGCACCACGTCGTACCCGTCGGCCCGGCGCAGCGACCCGTCCAGCTCGCCGAGCGCCTCCTGGGCGGATGCCGCCACCGTCACGTCGACGTCCCAGGCGCGCAGCTGCTCGGCCAGGATGAAGCGGTTGGTCGCGTTGTCGTCGACGACCAGCACCCGCAGGCCGGCGACCGCGCCCTCGCGCATGGCTGGCGAGCTGACCCCGGTCGGCGGCAGGAACGGTGCCGTGAACCAGAACGTGCTGCCCTCCCCGGGCGTGCTCTCCACGCCGATCTCCCCGCCCATGGCGGTCACGATCCGTTCGCTGATCGCGAGCCCGAGCCCGGTCCCGCCGTACCGTCGGGTCGTGGAGCTGTCGGCCTGGGAGAAGGCCGTGAAGAGCTGACCTTGGGCCTCGGGCGCGATGCCGATGCCGGTGTCGGTCACCTCGACGCGTACGGCGGACGAGCCGGTGCCGCTCGCCCGGACGACGATCTCGCCGACGTCGGTGAACTTCACGGCGTTCGCGACCAGGTTCGTCACCACCTGCCCGAACCGGACCGGGTCACCCCGGACCAGCGTCGGCACCTGGTCGACGCTCGAGATCACCAGCTCGAGGTCCTTGCCGGACGCGCTCTCGGCCACCAGGGCGACGCTGCGCTCGATGACGTCGCGGGGGTCGAAGTCGACCTCCTCGAGCTCGAGCTTGCCGGCCTCGACCTTCGAGAGGTCGAGGATGTCGTTGACCAGCGCGAGCAGCGCCCGGCCGGCCTGGTCGATGCCATCGGCGAAACGGCGCTGGTGGGTCGAGAGCTCGGTCCTGCTGAGCAACTCGGACAGGCCGATCACGCCGTTGAGCGGGGTGCGGATCTCGTGGCTCATCGTGGCGAGGAACTCCGACTTCGCGCGCGAGGCCGCCAACGCCTCGTCCCGGGCGGTGGCGAGCTGCGCCGCCACCTCCTCGCGCTGGGCGACGGTCGCCAGCAGCGCGAGCATCTGCGTGAAGATCGCGAGCTCGTAGGGGCGCGGCGAGGCCGCAGCGCGACTGTCGGACACCACGACACAGGCGAGCCGGTCGCGCACCACGGCCGGACCGGCCACGAAGACGGTGCCAGACGGCCCGACCCGCTGCATGATGTCGAGCCGCTCGGACACCTCGTCGGCCATCGACCGAGCGAAGGCCAGGTCTGCGGGGCCGAAGTCGCGCCAACCGGCGTCGAAGTGCACCAGCGCGCCCGGATCGGCCGGGGTAGGGGCCGAGACGATGATAGCCGGCCATTGGGTGAAGGGGCGCACGATCGTGTCCGCGGCGAGCAGCGCATCACCGAGGGTCGGCGCCTCGTTGGCAGCCGCCGCCATCGCGCTCAGGAAGGCCAGCCCCTGCTCGGCCTCCTTGCTCTCGGTGATGTCCTGCACGGTCCCGGCGGCGCGCACCAGGACACCGGTCTCGTCCATCACCGCCCGGCCACGCACCCGGACCCACCGGGTGGGCTGGCCGTGCACCGGTCGCAGCCTGACGTCGAACGACATCGGCTCCCCGGCCCCGGACATCGCGGCGTACGCCGCCTCGACGATCGCGCGGTCCTCGGGGTGCAGCCGCTCGAAGAGCGTCTCCCCCGTCGGCTCGAAGGACTGGGGCTCGAACTCGAGCACTCGGAACAGTTCGTCCGACCACCGCAGCACACGATCCGACGCAGTGAACTCCCAGCTGCCGACCTTGGCGATCGACTGCGCCTCAGCGAGCTCCCGACCGCGGCGCTCGAGCTCCTCGACCAGGGACTCACGTGACACGTCCTCGCCGTGTCCGATCGTCGTCATAAGGGCGATGCTCCCCCATCCGCGGCTCGCACACACACAATCGGCGCAGTCCCGATGGGGCGCGGCGTGGTTGGCTGGAGTCATGGACGCACGCACTGTCGTGATCGCGGGGGCGTCGGGGTTCCTCGGCCGGCACCTGAGCGAGCAGCTCGTCGAGCGCGGACACGCCGTCATCGCTCTCACCCGGCGCCCGACCTCGGCGCCCGACGAGTCGAGCTGGGACCCGTACGCCGGGGTCTACGAGCGCGACGTGATCGAGCGTGCCGACGTGGTGGTCAACCTGGCCGGGGCACCCACGATCGGCAACCCGCACTCACGCACGTGGGAGCGGAAGCTGCGCGAGAGCCGGCTGACGACGACCCGGCTGCTGGCCGATGCGATCGCCGACAGCACTCGGCGCCCGGCGTACCTCGCCGGCAACGCGATCGCCTGGTACGGCGACCACGGCGACGAGGTCGTGACCGAGGCATCCGACAGCCGCGGCGACAGCCTGATGACGAGCCTGTGCCGCGAGTGGCAGGCGGCGGCAGATCCGGCCATCGAGGCCGGCGCGAGGGTGTGCTTCCTGCGCACCGCTCCCGTCATGGACCGCTCGGCCGCGCCGCTCAAGCAGCTGCGGCTGCTCACCAAGCTGGGTCTCGGCGCGCGCCTGGGCGACGGACGTCAGCGGATGGCGATGATCTCGCTGCGAGACTGGGTCGGCGGCGCGCTCCACCTCATCGAACACGACGAGGTCTCCGGGCCGGTCAACCTCTGCTGCCCGACGACGCCGACCAACGCGGAGTTCACCGAGGCTCTGGCCCGCACGCTCGACCGCAAGGCGCTGCTCGTGGCACCGGGTTTCGCCGTCAAGATCGGGGCCGGCCCAGTGGCCGGCGAGGTTCTCGGCTCGATCGACCTCCGGCCGGACGTGCTCGAGGACAGCGGCTACTCCTTCCGCGACCGCACCGTCCACGAGGTGGTCCGCAGCGGTCTCGCCCCCTCGACCGACTGAGCGACCCGCCACAGCCCGCCCTCGTGCACCAGCACCACCCGCCGGGTGGTCGCACGGTCCCGCGGCAGCGGCAGTCGTACACCGGGCCCGGCGGCGACCGCTCCGGTGAGCCGGTCGGTCACCACGAGGTCGAGACGCGCGGCCGAGGCTCGACGTACGTCGAGGTCGACGAGCTGCATCCGCATCCCCTCGACCCGGAGCCCGCGCTCGCGCCAGGCTCGCAGCATCGCGACCTCGGCGCGACCGGCGGGCGAGCCGGGGACGTAGAGCGACCGCACCTCCGCGACGTCACTCGACGCCCAGGCCGCAGCCCGCCGGTCGTCCCACTCGTGCAGCACGGCCGACGCCGCAGGTGCGCCGCCGGTCAGACAGACCGACAGGCACATCGACAACAGTTCCGGTCTCATCGGCGTCTCCTACCCGTGCCGATGCCTTCCGAGCAGGTTGTCCACAGGAGGATGACGCCGTGGTCAGCCGCCGTGAGTTCCTGGACGGGGGTGCCGCCGTCACCGCGGCCGCTGCTGCCGGCGCGGTCGGCCCACGATCGAGACGCGCCTCGGCCTGAACGGCGCGGCGGCACGTCGTACAGGCACCTCCGTTCGGACGGTGAGGACACCGGCGCGATGGTGACCGAGGAGTTCCTCCCTCTGCTGTCCGACCGCGGCCTCGACGCACTCGACGGCGTGCTGGCGCCGGATGCTGACCACGCAGCTGGCCTTCCTGGGTCGCGGCGTAGGCTCGCCGATGTGAGGCACGTAGCGTGAGGTTCGAGGACGTAGGACTGGTCGACTACCTGGCCGCGTGGGATCTCCAACGCGAGGTGCACCAGCGGGTGGCCGACGGCGAGCAGGCCGATACGACGCTGCTGCTCGAGCACCCCGCCGTCTTCACGGCGGGCAAGCGCACCCAGCCACACGACCGTCCGGTCGACCCGAACGGCGCGCCCGTCATCGACGTCGACCGCGGGGGCACGATCACCTTCCACGGCCCCGGCCAGCTGGTCGGCTACCCGATCGTCAGGCTGCCCGAGCACGTCAAGGTCGTCGACTACGTACGCCGCGTCGAAGAGGCCCTGATCCAGGTGTGCGCCGACCTCGGCGTGACCACGGCCCGGGTGCCCGGTCGCAGCGGCGTCTGGCTGCGGGCCGACGACCGCGGTCCGGAGCGCAAGATCGCCGCCCTGGGGATCCGGGTGAGCCGCGGTGTCACGATGCACGGCTTCTCGCTCAACTGCGACGTCGACCTCGCGTGGTTCGACCGGTTCGTCCCCTGCAGCATCGACGACGCCGGCGTCACCTCGCTCAGCCAGGAGCTCGGTCGCGACGTCACGACCGCCGAGGTCTTGCCGACGGTCGAGCGGCACCTGAGTGACTACCTCGCGTGGGCGCCGTACGACGCCACTCCGGACTACGACGCCCGTCCCGACCCCGCGCGGCACCCGCGCATCGAGCTGCTGACGCCCTAACCTCGGGTCGGTGACTGACCTCGTCATCGAGACCCAAGGTCTACGCAAGGAGTTCCGCAGCCGTCGTGGCGTGCGGGTCGCCGTGCAGGACCTCGACCTGGCCGTGCCGGCCGGCGGTGTGCACGGCTTCCTCGGACCCAACGGGTCGGGCAAGACCACGACGATCCGGATGCTGCTCGGCCTTGCCACCGCGACCTCCGGCTCGATGCGGCTCTTCGGCGAGCCGGTGCCCCAGCGGCTGCCCTCGGTCATCGACCGGGTGGGCGCCGTGGTCGAGAACCCGAAGTTCTCCCCCCACTTCACCGGCCGCCAGAACCTGACCCTGCTTGCGCGCACGATAGGGCCGTCGGGAGGCGTCGACGCGGCAGTCGACCAGGTCGTCGAGACCGTCGGCCTGAGCGGCCGCGACCAGGACCGCTACAAGGCCTACTCACTGGGCATGAAGCAGCGGCTCGCGATCGCCGCCACCCTGCTCAAGTCGCCCGAGCTGCTGATCCTCGACGAACCGACCAATGGCCTCGACCCCGCCGGCATCCGCGAGATCCGCGACACCATCCGCCAGCTGGGCGAGTCGGGCGTCACGGTGCTGCTCAGCTCGCACATCCTCGCCGAGGTCCAGCAGGTCTGTACGTCGGCCACGATCATCGGCAACGGTCGGATGCTCGCGTCCGGCCGCGTCGACGACCTGATCGGCATCAGCACGTCCTACCGCGTCGCGGTACCCGACCCGGCCACTGCGCGCAGCGTGCTCACCGGCGCCGGGTTCACGCTCACCGGGACAGATGACGAGCTGCTCGTCGACACCGACCGTCCGGCGGCCGTCACCGAGGCGCTCGGCGCCGCCGGGATCTGGCTGTCCGAGCTCACCCCGCTGCGGGCAGACCTGGAGACGGTCTTCCTGGAGCTCACGGCGGGAGACCAGCTGGGAGGGGCGGCCTGATGCGCCGGTTGGTGGGAGTCGAGCTGACCCGGCTGCGCTGGCGTCGTGCGGTCCAGGTGCTCGTGGCCTTCGCGCTGTTCGTGCCGATCCTGGTGTTCGCGATCACGGCGTGGAACACGCGCTCCTACTCCGACGCCGAGATGGCCGAGTTCCAGACACAGGTGGACCGCGACACCAACTCGATCGAAACCCAGCAGAGCCTCAAGGACTGCCTCGACAACCCCGACGACTTCGGCGTCCCGCCGGGCGAGGACGTGCAGACCACGTGCGAGGAGTGGACCCTCCCGCAACTCGACTGGTACGCCTTCCGCGAGCCGCTCAACCTCGACACCGAGCGCGACGCCGGGTCCGGAGTGGTCGTCATCGCGCTGCTCGCCGTACTATTCGCGCTGGCGGGTACGACGTTCGCCGGGCACGACTGGAACACCGGCTCGATGAGCAACCAGCTGCTGTTCGAGCCCCGACGAGGCCGCGTGTGGCTGACGAAGGGCCTCGTCGTGACGCTGGCGAGCGGCGCCATCGCGGCAGTCGTGCTCGCGGCGTACTGGACGGGGCTGTGGGTGCTCGCCGGCGCCCGCAGCCTCGACCCGTCGGGACACAGCGTCTGGGAGGGCTACCAGCAGGGCATCCGCGGGACCGCGCTCGCGGCGCTCTGCGCGCTCTGCGCCTACGCGGTCACCATGCTCTTCCGCAGCACGGTGGTGACCCTCGGCGTGCTTTTCGGGCTGTCGATCCTGGCGCCGATCCTGCTGGCCCTGATCGCCTTCCCCGACAACGAGCGCTGGATGCCGCAGACCAACATCGCCGCCGTCATGCTCGACGGCACCACCTACTACGGCGAGATGGTCTGCACGTCCACGACCGATGAGCTCGGCAACGAGATCCAGGAGTGCGGGGACAGCACTGAGCACAAGCTGACGCTGGCCGGCGGCTCGGCGTACCTGCTCGGCCTGCTCGCGCTGGCCGCGGTGCCCTCGGTCCTCACGTTCCGCCGGCGAGACGTGCCCTAACCGCCGTAGTGCTCGGCCATCGCCGGGTAGTAGTCGCGGTCGAAGTCGATCGCGGCCACGTCACCGCCGGTCAGGACGGCGCCCAGGCGGTCGAGGTAGTACTCCCAGCCCGGACCGACGCTGTCGGCGACGGCCGGGTCGATGTCGGGCTGGGTGAACGTCAGCACCGTGACCCCGTCGCGCTCCACCAGATCGAGCTCCAGCTGCCACCGCTCGTCGCCGACCTGGGAGGTGACGGCCAGGCGGCGCGGCGGGTCGCACTCCCGGATCTCCATGTCGTTCGCCGTCGCGTCCTCGCTCTCGGCCGTCATGGCGAACTGCACGCGTCCCGACGCCGGATCCCCGGTCCAGACGCCGATCCAGCGCGCGAGCCGATCCGACTCAGTGACCGCAGCCCATACGTCGTCGATCGGCGCCCGGAACTCGCGCTCGATCACGAGACGCCGTACGCCGTCCGCGGTCTCGATCCGGCCGGTCGGTTGCGTGCTCATGCGGTCTCCTCTGTCGGGGTGGTCTGTCGGCGCTCGCGCCCCGTACGGCGGACCTCGGTATCCAGGGCGTCCAGGGCGTGCTCGGTCAGGGGTTGCGTACGCACGACCAGCGAGTCGACGTACGCCGTGACCGGCGCCAGTCCCTCCCGGACGAGCGCGTAGTGGCGCTCGCGGCCGCGTGCCTCGACGGTCACCAGTCCCGCCTCGGCCAGCAGTCGGAGGTGCTTGCTCACCGCCGGCCGCGAGATCGGGAGCCCGTCGGCGAGGTCCACGACCCGCTGCGGACGACCCGCCAGCGCCCGCAGCAGCGAGCGTCGTACCGGGTCGGCGAGCGCCGCGTAGGGGTCCACGTCATCAGGTAACCACCTGGTTACTGATCAGGCAATGACCCGAATCGGGAACGGCTGGCTCGCGCGCGTAGGCTGGCTCTCGTGACGCAAGCTCCCGCCCCAGAAGGACGCAAGCTGCTCCGAATCGAAGTGCGCAACGCGGAGACCCCGATCGAGCGCAAACCGGAGTGGATCAAGACCCGGGCCAAGATGGGCCCGGAGTACAAGCACCTGCAGAGCCTGGTGAAGTCCGAAGGACTCCACACGGTCTGCCAGGAGGCTGGTTGTCCCAACATCTTCGAGTGCTGGGAGGACCGCGAGGCCACCTTCCTCATCGGCGGTGACCAGTGCACCCGACGCTGCGACTTCTGCCAGATCGACACCGGCAAGCCGCAGCCGCTGGACCGCGACGAGCCGCGCCGGGTCGCCGAGTCGGTCCAGAAGATGGAGCTGCGCTACGCCACGATCACCGGCGTCGCCCGCGACGACCTCGAGGACGGCGGCGCCTGGCTGTACGCCGAGACGGTGCGCGCCATCCACGAGATGAACCCGGACACCGGGGTCGAGAACCTGATCCCCGACTTCAACGGCAAGCCCGACCTGCTGCGCGAGGTGTTCGAGTCCCGCCCGGAGGTGCTCGCCCACAACGTCGAGACGGTGCCGCGGATCTTCAAGCGGATCCGGCCGGCCTTCCGCTACGAGCGGTCGCTGGACGTCATCACCCAGGCGCGTGACTTCGGGCTGGTCACCAAGTCCAACCTGATCCTGGGCATGGGCGAGACCCGCGAGGAGGTCTCGCAGGCACTGCGCGACCTGCACGGCGCGGGCTGCGAGCTGATCACGATCACGCAGTACCTACGCCCCTCGGTGCGCCACCATCCCGTCGAGCGCTGGGTGAAGCCGCACGAGTTCGTGGAGCTCCGCGACGAGGCCGAGCAGATCGGCTTCGTCGGCGTCCTGTCAGGACCGCTCGTGCGCTCGTCGTACCGGGCCGGTCGCCTGTACCGTCAGGCGATGGACGCCCGCGCGGGCGTCGCCACTGCCTGACCCATCCCATCGAGCACACCAGAACGAGGCACAGCAGAACATGGCGAAGGACCCGAAGCCCGTCGACCCGGACAAGATGAGCCGGAGCAGGCAGTTCCTCGAGACCTACCGGATGGCCAAGAAGTCCGACCCTCTGCTGGGCGTCTGGATCCTCGGCTCATTCATCGTCGGTGCGGCCGCGGGCTTCGCCGTCTTCTTCTGGCTGCTCCCGACGAGCGGCATCCTGCACGCGATCATCTCGGTCGTCGGCGCACTCCTGCTCGGCACGCTGCTCGCAATGATCATCTTCGGCCGGCGCGCCCAGAAGGCCGCCTACAGCCAGATGGATGGCCAGCCGGGTGCCGCGGCCGCCGCGCTGCGGATGCTGCGCGGCCGGAGCTGGAAGACCGACCCGGTCATCGCCTTCACCAAGCAGCAGGACGTCGTGCACCGCGTGGTCGGCCCTCCCGGCATCGTCCTGGTTGGCGAGGGCAACCCCACCCGCCTCCGCTCGCTGATGCTCAGCGAACGCCGCAAGCACGAGCGGGTCGCCGCCGAGATCCCGATCCACGAGGTCATCTGCGGCAACGGCGAGGGCGAGGTACCGCTGCCCAAGCTCTCCCGCTACGTCACGAAGCTGGGGCGCCAGGTGAAGCCCGCCGAGATGACCGACGTGCTCTACCGACTCAAGGCACTCGACGCCAATCGCTCGGCGATCCCGATGCCCAAGGGCCCGATCCCGACCAGCATGAAGGGCATGCGCGGCCAGATGAGGGGTCGCTGACGCGCCAGCGGCATCTACGTCGGTGGTCGAGCGTAGCCGCGCGGCTGAGGAACGAAGCCGCGACCGGCGTGTCGAGACCCGGTGAGCCGAGAAGCAGCCTGAAGCGTGGTGGTTTCGAGGCTCAGGCCCAGCGGCCTTCGCACCTCAACCACCGTGCCCCGGTGGTTGAGGTGTGAGGCGCGCTAGTGTCCTGCACGGAAAATGCGGTTCGTTAGTCGTAGGCTGGGGGTATGGCTCGC